>JAFTII010000025.1 GCA_017457005.1 Alphaproteobacteria bacterium
ATTGGATAAAATATAAGGATATATGTTTGTGTCACATTCGCATTTTTGATAATAAACCGTACCATCTTTACCGGTACAAGATGAGCCGGCCGGTATCTTGCCTTCTGAGTGGCATAATTCTGCGGTATAAGGAAATGAGGAAGATTTACAGGTCCAATTGCTACAGCAGGTTTCAGGACCGTAATAATAGGCAGTACAAATGATATCTTCGCCAATTTCAGATAAAGCCAATAAGCCGGCATAATCTGAACATGAAAAATCATCGCCTCCTTTATTTGGGCGTTCTTTATCTTCGCCGTTAATGCGGTTTGAATAAAGTTGTTGTCGCTGATAGTCCGGTAATAACCAAACTTTAGCCAATGTGGTATTTATATGCACACAAGCCAACAGTAGCGAAACAATTATTGTTTTTCGCATTATGTTATCCTCATCCTGTTCCGATTATCAGAATAACATAATAAAATTAAAGTGTCAAACCTTTATTGAGGGAGGTGGACAGAGAAAATTATTTAGTCATTAGGGATAGGGAGAGTATTGCCTTTATCAAAATAATATATTCCGAATAAGCAAGAGTTTGGTTGCTAATTGTTTATTTTGGTAAGGTATGAACCCAGTAATTTTTTTATTGTTCCATTTTCAAAACATATCTGAAAAGCATTTCCTTCTTGGGCAATTACTTTTCCATAGCCAAAAGTTTGATGATATACTTTTGTTCCGATTACATTGGAGCCAGCAGGTATATAACGCCCATTGCTACCAGTGTTCCGATTAAAACATCTAACATTATAGTTCTCCTGTGATTTGTTGGTATAGTATCCGTTACCGGAATAAAAATTATTGCTACGGTTAATTATTTCTATGTTGTTTGGCGGAAGTTCATTTATGAAGCGTGAGGGAAGATTGTTTTGCCATTGTCCATATACTCTCCGATTATGAGCCATGGAAATGTAAAGTTTTTGCTTTGCTCTTGTTATGGCAACATAAGCAAGTCGTCGTTCTTCTTCTAAAGCTTCTTCGCCTCCCTCGTCCAGACAACGCTGGTGTGGAAATAAGTTTTCTTCCCATCCGGGAAGAAAAACGGCATCAAATTCCAGCCCTTTAGCAGAGTGAAGAGTAATAAGCATAACTTTGTTATCAGCAGTAATATCATCTTTATCCATTACTAAAGAAACATGTTCCATAAAGGCTGCTAAAGTAGGATATTTATCAGAGTCACTCATCACATTGATAAGTTCTTTAAGGTTTTCAATTCTTCCCGGTGCTTCAACAGATTTATCG
The DNA here is from genome assembly GCA_017457005.1 of Alphaproteobacteria bacterium. GTDB lineage: Bacteria > Pseudomonadota > Alphaproteobacteria > RF32 > CAG-239 > CAZU01. Next base: position 1,279 of record JAFTII010000025.1, read on the forward strand.
GCTCTTAACATGTCTAAATATCCGCTGTCTTCTAAAACTTGTGTGGCAAGGTCATCAGGAGACAAGACGGTGATTAACTTGCGCCATTCTGTAAAGTAAGAAAACAAGTTTTGTAAAGAAGTTTTGCTTTTTCCGCTGATACTGCCTTCAGATAATAACTCTTCAATTGCATTGTACATTGAGCAATGGCGAAAACGAGCTTCGTTTTGGAATTTTTCAATTGATTTTGCTCCGATACCGCGAGCCGGTTTGTTAATGATTCTTTCTAGTGCCAAGTCATCATTGGGCTGTAGGATAACTCTAAAATATGCTAAAATATCTCTAATTTCTGCGCGTTCATAAAATTTGAGACCGCCAACAACCTGATAGGGAATTGCTTCTGAAATAAATTTTTCTTCAAATTCTCGGGTTTGTGCTGCTGTGCGGACTAAAATAGCTATTTGAGAATATGAATATCCTTGGCGGTAAAGTGCAGATATTTCTTCTGTTATATAAGATGCTTCTTCTTCTCCGTTATAGGTGCTGATGACTTTTATCTTTGAATTGTCGGATTGTTGAGCAGGAGAGTTTTCAGCAACTTTGAGAGTTTTGCCGAGCCTGCTGCTATTGTGGTTGATAAGGTTTGAAGCTGCGGCTAAGATATTGGCTGTTGAGCGGTAGTTTCTTTCCAGACGGATAGTTTTGGCATCGGGAAAATCTTTGCCAAAGCGCAATATGTTTTCAATTTCTGCACCGCGCCAAGAATAAATGGATTGGTCGTCGTCTCCGACACAACATAAATTACGGTACTTCTGTGAAAGTAAACGGATTAGTAAATATTGACTGACGTTGGTATCTTGGTATTCATCAACCATAATATATTTGAAACGAGATTGATAGCGTTCTAAAATATCTTTATGTGACATTAGGATTTGCAAGGCATAAAGAATTATATCGCCGAAATCAACACAGTTTAATTCTATCAGTCTGCTTTGATATAGTTTGTAAATTTCAGTTAAAATATTTTCCTTAAAGTCAGAAGATATTTTATCCGGAGTAAGACCTTTGTCTTTCCACCTGCTTATCTTATCCAATACAGATTGCGGCGGATATTTTTGAATATCAAAATTATTGGCCTCCATGATTTGCTTTAATAACCTTTTTTGATCATCTTCAGCAAGAATCGTGAAGTTATTATTTAGACCGACAAGTTCGGGATGATTGCGCAAAATTTTGACGCAAATGCTGTGAAATGTTCCGAGCCAAACAGAATTTACGGCTTCTCCGATAAGGTTTTCCACACGCTCTTTCATTTCTTTAGCGGCTCGGTTGGTAAAAGTTACAACTAAGCATTCCCAAGGATTTGCTTTATGATTGGACAATATATAAGCCAAACGGGTAGTAAGTACTTTAGTCTTTCCGGTGCCGGCTCCGGATAATACCAAAACCGGTCCTTCCGTAGTTTGTACGGCTTGTTTTTGTTCCGGATTTAATATCTCCAGCCACGGCAATGTCGGCATTAGAGCCGAAGCATTATCAAAAACCGGTGCTGAAGAGGTTTCTAAGTCAAATATATTATCCATTGTTAATCTTCTTGTTTTTTTTATCTGAAAGCAATATATATATTTATGAACTTGTTGTCAAAGGAGAATCGATTATGCCGAGAATTATTGGTGGAAAATATATGAATGAAGCTTCAAAAGTATTTCAGGAAGGAGATGATTTTTGGCAAGCAGGAAGCTATGATGAAGCAAAAGAAAAATATCGCTTGTCTGCCCAAATTTATGAAGAAAAGCAAGATATAGAGGGAGAAGCTTTTGCCCTTTCCAGATTGGGAGAGTTGGAGCTTAGTTTGGGAAATTTTGAAGCGGCAGAAAAAGCATTATCAGCAGCGGCAGATTTAGTGCAATATTCGGATTATGCGCAAAATACTTATGGTGAAGCATTAACCAAGCTCGGAAAACTTGAAGCGGAAAAAGGCAATACCGCTAAGGCATTAGATTATTTTCGGCAAGCTAAAGAAGTTTTAAATAGTATTGATAATAAGAATTTGTTAGGCGATGTTTATGATCAAACAGGGTATGTGTATTTATTGGAAGGTAAAGACAAAGAAGCTTTAAAAGCCTATATGATGGCGGTAAAATTATATGGTGCAGACGGAGTATCTCTGAAAGAGGCATCGGTGTTGCGTGCAATTGCCAGAATTCAAATGAAAAATCACAGCTATGATGAAGCGCATGATGTTTTGGAGAAATGCCGAGACCTATATAGAGAAAACGGAGATCTGTTAGGCGAAGCATCGGCACTTTCGGCAATAGGATGTTTGCGCTATATTATTAAAGATATTGAAAATGCTCGTAAAGCATTGATGAAAGCAGTATATTTATACGGAAAAGCAACACATCATTATGCTGAAGCGGAAGCTTTGTTGTATTTAGCAAGAGTTGAAGCTATTGATAGGGAACGCGGAGATTTTGAACGAGCCAAAGCACATTATAAAAGAGCTATAGAGTTATTTGACTTTTTAGGTAATGATGTGATGAAAAAATCTGTTTTGGAAGAATACAATAATTTTTTGAATCGTTGCTTGGGATAAGGAGTTAAGCTATGTCGGATGTTCATTCTAAAATTGTTAATTTGAAAAATTTTATGGATGCTAAAATTATTGGTCAAGAAGACTTGGTTAATAAGTTAATAATTACTCTGTTGGCAGATGGAAATGCGCTGGTTGAAGGAGCGCCGGGATTGGCTAAAACTAAAGCGATTAAGACTTTAGCCTCTTCAATTAAAGCAGACTATAATCGGATTCAGTTTACTCCTGATTTGTTACCATCAGATATTACCGGTAGCGAAATATATGTTGCTTCCAAAGGTGTGTTTGAATTTAGAAAAGGTCCGATTTTTGCTAATTTGATTCTGGCTGATGAAATTAACAGAGCTCCGGCAAAAGTTCAATCTGCATTGTTAGAAGCTATGGCCGAAAGGCAAGTCAGTGTGGGTGGAAAACGCTATGAGCTTCCGCAATTATTTATGGTTATGGCAACACAAAATCCGATAGAACATGAGGGGACATATAATTTACCGGAGGCTCAATTAGACAGATTCTTAATGTATATCAAGATTAATCAACCGGAAGCTGCTGCTGAACGAAAAATTTTGAAGTTGGTTCGTGAAGAAATATCTTTTAGTAATGCAACTCCAACACCAATGTTGGAAATAGAAGATGTTCTAAACGCAAGAAAAGAAGCATTAAGAGTACATATAAGTGATGCTGTAGAAGAATATTTGGTGCAGCTTATTATGGCTACCAGACATCCGGAAAAATATGATACTAAAATGGCCGGGTATGTTATGTTTGGGGCAAGTCCTCGTGCAACTTTAGCTCTGGACAGATGTGCTAAAATAAATGCGTGGCTTAAAGGAAAAGATTTTGTTTCTCCTGAAGATATTCATGCTGTGGTATATGATATTTTGCGTCATAGGATTATTCTTTCTTTTGAAGCTCAAGCTGAAGGGGTTACAACCGATATGGTAATTTCTAAGTTGTTGAAGTCAGTTCCGTTACCATAGGAGATAATGATGGCATTAAAACAATGGTTCGATAAAAAAGCGGTGCATGAAAATGGAAACGGTCTATCTGCATCGCTGGAAGAACTGTTAAATATGCGAAAATATACTGCATATATGCGAAAAAGTGTGCGAGAAAAAACATTCTCTTGTCAGAGCGGAGATATAAAGTCTGCTTTTAAGGGAAGGGGAATTGAGTTTGAAGAAATCAGAGGTTATATATTTGGTGATGATGTTCGTGATATAGATTGGAGAGTAACAGCAAGAAAAGAACAGCCTTATACTAAAATTTATACCGAAGAAAAAGATCATGAAATATATGTTTGGATAGATTTGTCTTCATCTATGTTGTTTGGTTCTAAAAAAGAATTAAAATCCGTATCTGCAGCAAAAATTGCGGCTCTTCTCGGATGGTTGGCATTGGAAAATAAAGATAGATTCGGATGTGTGGTGTATGATGGGGCCGAGTCGTTTTGGTTCAAACCGCAAAACTCCAGAGCTCAACTTTTAGCAGTATTAAAAAAAATATCAGAGATAAGTGAAAGTATTTTAAAAAATCCGCAACAAAATGAACAAGCCAGAGCCAAATCATTGAAATTGTTGGAACAAAATGTCAGAAATAAGGCCAGTGTCTTTATGCTTAGTGATTTTTGCGGTATTAGTGAAGATATAAAAAAACAATTGTCAGTATTGGCACGTAAGAGCAGTTTGTATTTATTGAATATCTATGATGCACTGGAAGAAAATCCGCCGAAATCCGGTGAATATATGGCTGAATATGATGGAAAAAGACTAATATTTGATAGTACGACTAAAGAGTATAAACGTAATTATTTCGTTTATTTTGCAGAAAAAAGAACTGCGCTAAAAGAGTTTTGCCAAAAATTCGGTTGCCAATTGTTGGAATTTAGAACTGACAGAGATATTATTGCTAATTTAAAATTGTTATAGAAGGAATCTTGACAAAAAAGGTATGTCGTGTTATTTTTAACTCTGTAATTATTTTGTAACTTATCATAGAGAAGAGAATAACATGGTCAAATCAAACGATAATGCAGCTTATAAAAGAGGGCAAGAATTGCTGGATCAAGGTATGTACAGAGAAGCAGTAGAACAATTTGATGCTGCTATTGCAGAACAGCCTGATTCTTGGAAGTCATTAAATTCTAAGGGATTTGCATATCAAAAATTGAGTCGTTATACCGAAGCAGTAGAGTGCTTTGATCAAGCATTGCAGGTAAATCCTAATTCTGTTGAGGTTTTGAATAATAAAGGTGTTACCCTCAGTATGCGCGGGTTGTATAAAGATGCAATTCAGTGCTTTAATGAGGCTTTTGCTTTGGATAAAACATCTTTGGAAGCTCTTAATGGTAAGGCGATAGCACTACAGCACATGTTTGCTTATAAAGAAGCGTTAGATGTGTTGGAAGAAGCTATGAAAGTGGATAATAAACATGCACAGACATTGTTAAGTGTTGCGGTTACTCTTCAGAAGCTTAAGCAATATGATCGTGCGATATCTTTCTTTAAAAAAGTTTTGGCAACAGATAAAAATAATATAAAGGCATGGAATGGTGTGGGTGTTACATACCAATTGATGGGAGATAACAATTCTGCCATTAAATGTTTTACTAAAATTTTGAATATTGATAACAGAGAAATTCAAGCTTGGATAAGTATCGGTTTCGTATATCAGAAAATGATGAAGTTTAATGATGCTCTTAAATGTTATAAAAAAGCACAGTTGATCATAGGAAATCGTTATCATCATAAGCTTTATGACGGCTTGGCAAGTTGTTTAACAAAATTGTCGGAATTTGATCAGGCAATTGAAGTTTATCAACAAATATTCCAAAGAGAAGAAGGAAAGAAAAAGTGGGATGCTCAGCGTTCAATGAAGTTTGTAAATAAACTGAAACGCAAAAAAGCAATAGGAACGTTGCAAAGTTTGGTTCCTAATGATGATACATCAGAACAAAATAATGAAGAACCTATAGAGGAATAACAGTAAAGAGCCGCAATCAGCGGCTCTTTTTTTGTACTGTTGAATTTTTATAATAAGATATTATCTGATTATATGAAAAAATTTTTTTAGGAGGTACGTTTATGGGAACATTTTTTAAATATGTGTTTTATGTGATTTTATTGTTGGTTGTTTATTTGGTCGGAAAAGGCATTTATGAAGGCTCTATCAATGAGAATACTACGGTAGGCGGAGTAGTGGAGCAGGTTGATGCCGGAGGGCGGCAAATGGTACAAGATGGCGCAGATGTTGTTAATGATGTAAAAAACAACATTAATTAAGTTGTTTATACCAACTTATCAACATCAATAAGATGTTCATTCTTTTCATAAAAGTGTTTAAGGTAATTACGTCCGGTACGTTCAAGTTCTTCATCTTTTATGATTGATTGATTATTATCATAAACATTAACTTTGTGTTGAGAATGATAGTTATCTTGTGTATCGTCAAGTACACCACTGGCTACAAGAGCGTTTATGTTATTTTGGACATAAGCGGTGGAATGAGAAAATTCTGATTGATCTTGCTCTGATGAATTTTGCGGATAATAGCTGTCTTGATTGGAATTTCCGCTTGTTTCATCGCGTACTAAAACGTTATTTTGAGTATCTATATGTTCAACAAATTGGGTGTTTCGCCCATTCGCGCTATAGCCACGTTCTGTGCGAGGAGATGATGTCGTTGAGCCAATTTTTTTGGTTGCACTAATAGTCATAGGGATTCTCCCATAATAAAAGGTTTAAGTTCTTCAAACCGTATATCTATAGTTTAGCACAAAAAAAATATTTTTCAAGTAAATAACTCCTTGATTAACGTATAATCAAGGAGTTATAGGTTTGTTGACTGTTAATTAGTCTTTTTTAGTCTTTTTTGCTACGTTGTTAATTTTAGTTTGAGCTTTGTTCTTGGTATCTATAATTGCTTTTTGAGCTACAGGTAAGATCTTGTTATAAAATGAGCAAAGCCTAGAATATAAATCTTTAAAGTTTATTACGCCGAAAATTACGGCAATAACAATAGCTATTATAATCCAAGTCAGCATTTTTATACTCCTAATTAAATTTTGTGTTATTCATGATATTAAGTACTTCAGTGGCATCATATTTATCCTGATAAGGATATATTGCCGATAATAAAGATTGGTATTCATCATATAATGAAGCAATATCATCAATATTTTTTTTATGATATGTTATTTTTTTTACTTTGGCAAATCTTTCTAATGATTTATCCGACATTGGATGGCAAGAGGCTGCTATTTGTTTCAGTTCGTTGATATTTCCTCCGGCATAGCATATAATATCACAACCGGCTTGCAATGAATTGAGAGCTTTTTCTGCAATGGAGCCTTTTAGTGCGTGCATATCAATTGCATCACTGATTAATAAGCCGTCAAATCCGATATGTTGGCGGATTATGTTATTAATAACTTTTGAGCTTTGTGTGGCCGGGTACAAGGGATCAATTGCTTCAATAATAATGTGAGCTGTCATTCCAAAGGGGCTGTTATTTAGTTGTTGGAAGGGGTAAAAATCTTTTTCCAATTCTTTGATTGATGCAGATATAATCGGTAAGTTTAAATGAGGATCGGAAATTGCTCTACCATGTCCGGGAAGATGTTTAATACAAGGTGCGATTCCATTTTTTATATATGTTTCTATCATTTTTTGAGCTAATAGTGTTACTATTTGCGGATCGCTATTAAAACAACGGCTTTTGAGGGCGGGGGTTGTATCTGCATGCATTATATCTAAAACCGGAGCATAATTGGTATTTAAGTGCGATTTGAGCATATCATAACTGGTAATTTCAGCGTGCAGATATGCCGCCCGTAAAGCTTTGTCTATGGGGAGTGTGCCGATATCAATTGCTGCCGCGGTACTATGATAAAATGTATCAGTAAGTCGTCTGACACGTCCGCCTTCTTGATCTATGGCAATTAAAATATCGTTACTTTCAATGGTTTGGTATATTGATTGAATGAGTGCTTGCAGTTGTTGCGGGTCTTTGATGTTACGGGAAAATAAGTTGATGCCGGCAGGATGAATTGTATTAAACAATTTTTTTTCTTCATCGCTTAATTGGTAACCATTACAAGATAATATTGCCGGAAGGATAGGTTTTGACATTGCAGGTCCTTAAATCAGCCACGAAATAACAGTTTGAGATACATTTATTAAAAAACTTCCCAGCGGATTGAATGAATATCCGAAATATGAAGTAATTACCGGAATGATGAAGGCTATAAGAATAATGAAAAATAATCCTTCACGGTAAGAATTCAGGAAGTTTAAAACTGTGGGGTTGTTTGACCATCCAAATAATATTTTTGATCCGTCCAACGGAGGAATCGGAATTATATTAAATACCGCTAAGATTATATTATAAATAACCATGTTGAGCAGAAATAATTTTATAATTCCATATACTAAAGATGGAGGAATAAGTGATGCTAAGTTCAGAGTGATTGCTGAAATGACGGCTATGGTTATATTCATAACAATTCCGGCAGAGGCAACCCAAACCGTATGTAGAGATTGTTTTTTTAATTTGTTAGGATTAAAAGGAATCGGTTTTGCCCATCCGAATATAAATCCGGTATGAGATAATAACAATATTGTAGGTACTAAGATCGTACCTACAATATCAATATGGCGTAAAGGATTCAATGACAATCGTTTTTGCTGGCGAGCGGTGTCATCTCCACAAAGATAAGCAACGTATCCATGAGCAATTTCATGTAAAACAATTGCTAAAATTAGGGGAATAAATGTAACGATAACACCTAATAACATATTATTTTTTCTTTACTATACAAGTTCCGCCAAGTGCTTTTATATCATTACATAAACGGTCTGCACCGTTACGATCTGCGAATCCGCCAACTTTTAAGCGATAAAATGTTCCTTTACTTCCGAGATCAGCAGTTTCAATTTCTCGCGGTTGTCCTTCAAGCATGGGGTACTTCTTTACAAGTCCGGTCCAAGAACTGTCAATGGCTTTGCGGTTCGGGGAAGATAATAATTGTACTTGCCATGGTCCCTTAACTGTTGCAACTTGGGCAGTTTCAGCTTTTTTTACTTCAGGAGCAGCCGGTTGAGTTGTCGGAATCGGGGCTGAAGTTGCCACAGGTGTATCCGGTTGTTGCTTGGGAGTTTCTAATTCTTTAGGAGTATCAACTTGAGCAGGTTGATTTACTGCGGTTTTTACTTCGGCAACAGTTGTAGCCTCTTTGACGGCAGGTTCTGCCGGTGCAACTTGAGGTTCAGCAGCTTTTTTTACTTCTTGTGTCGGTACTGTTGAAGCAGATTTAGAGTTTTCTTCCGTTTGAGATGTTTCTATAATTTTTTTTGCTTGTTCAGCTGCCGGTGTCTCTATTTCTTCAAAAGCCGTAACGGTTGGAAGTTGAGGTTCTTCCGGAGCAGGCAGCAGTTTTTCAACCTTAATATTGCTATCATCTTTTTTCTCTATTATATCATATACAGATTTATCCTGATTGTGAATTTCCATTCCTCCGGGTTCTGCAGGTTGGACTTTCACAGCAGTTTGCGGGCGACGAATAATCGGCAGTTCCGCATTATTGTCAGAGGCATAGCGAGGAGATAATACAAACCAGCCGACAACAGCAGCCAAGGCAATACCGGACACGGTTCCGATAAAAACGTTTTTGGAACGATTAATTTCATTTTTACGTTCTTCAAAATTTTCTGATGGTTCAGTATTTAGTTTCTGACGAAATTCATCTAAAAAATCGTCATTATTTTGGTCGTTATTAAAATCTGCAAACATTGAAGCTACTCCTTGCTAAGTTTTTCTAATGTCCTAATTTTAGATAAAAATGTTTTAAAATACATTAACAAATTTTTAGAATCTTCGGTAAGTGTCAAAAAGTTTACTATGTTCTTCAACAGCCATCATATCGGTCATGTTGGCAATATAGGTGCATATAGTTTCAGCTAAAACTTCATCAGTTATTTTTGCAGGTAATTGCAATCTGATATCTTGAGGAAGCAATAAATGATTGTTCATGAATATGGCAAACAGATCTTCTACAATCTTTTGTGATTTCATGTCCATTCGGGCAACTTGGTATGCGGTATAGAAATATTTTTTTAAAAATTCTCGTAATTGTTTTATTTTTTTGTGCATCTGAACGGAAAAATCTGCCGTAAATTGTTTTTGTTTGCGTACATCTTGAGAGGTGCTGATATTATTTTTTCGGATATTATTTTGCGTATTTTCCAATAAGTCAAATACCATATCGGCAATCAGTTGTCTGGTAATGGCATAAATTCTGATGTTGTCAGGACTATGAGGATGTTTTTTATCAAAGTCATTGATGATTTCTGCAATAAAAGGAAGCTCTTTTAGAGTATCTATACCAAAAAAACCGGCACGAAATCCGTCATCAATATCATGATTATTATAGGCTATATCATCTGCGAATGATGCAATTTGTGATTCCAAAGATGAATATTGCCCAAGTTCCAAATCAAATTTTTTATTAAATTCTTTTAAATATGAATTGCGGATTTTTTTTATCGGGCCATTGTGTTTTATAGTTCCTTCCAATGTTTCCCAACATAAATTTAATCCTTCAAATTCGGGATAGTGACGTTCAAGTTTAGTCATAATTTTGAGTGAATTGACATTATGATCAAAACCGCCAAACTTTTTCATTGCATTATTGAGACCTCGTTCTCCGGCGTGTCCGAAAGGCGCGTGTCCCAAATCATGAGCTAAAGCAATAGCCTCGCCTAAGTCTTCATTAATGTTTAGTTTTTTGCATATTGTTCGTGTGATTTGAGCAACTTCAATGCTATGGGTTAAGCGTGTGCGATAGTTTTTTCCTTCATGGTAGGCAAATACTTGAGTTTTGCCATCTAAACGTCGGAATGCCGAGGAATGAATGAGACGGTCGCGATCTCTTTGAAAAGGCGAGCGTATAATGTTGTTATAGTCGGAATACAAGCGTCCGCGACTGTTTTCGGAAATAGTGGCATAAGTTGCTAAGGTCATGTTTTTTTCACTTTCAATCAAAGTATTTTTAATGTAGTCTATAACCATTCTGATAATAAAGGGTTAACGATGAAAATTGCTACTTATAATGTTAATTCGGTAAATGCACGATTACCAAATATTTTGAAATGGTTAGAAAAACAAAAACCGGATGTGGTATTGTTGCAAGAAATTAAATGCGAATTTAATGATTTTCCATTTTTGGAAATACAGTCATTGGGGTATAATATTAAAGTATTAGGGCAAAAAAGTTATAACGGAGTGGCAGTATTAAGCCGCTATAAATTAAAGCTTATTGCTGAAAATTTACCGGACTTTCCGGATGAACAAGCACGTTATTTGGAGGTTGAAGTATCAGCAGAAGGCGAGAATTATAGGGTGGCTTCGGTTTATTTGCCTAACGGGAATCCTCCTTATAATAATCCGGATGACGACAGTCGGTATAAATATAAGCTAAATTGGATGGCTGCTCTTTATAAACGAGCAGAATATTTATTGACTTTGCATAATCCGGTAATTTTAGGCGGTGATTTTAATGTTATTTTAGAAAGTGATGATGTTTATAATCCGGAAGAATATCGTAACAATGCTCTGTTTCGTCCGGAAGTAAGAAAACGATTGTGGGCTTTGCAACATATAGGATATTATGATGCTTTCAGAGTTTTACATAACTCTAAAATCGGCTATACATTTTGGGACTATGCCGGAGGAGCTTTGCATAATGATTTGGGAATGAGGATAGATTATTTATTTTTATCCGCAAAAGCAGCTGATAAATTGATTTCTTGTGAGGTTGATAAACTTCCTCGTCAATCAGATAAGCCGTCTGATCATACGGCATTGATTGCGGAGTTGAGATAAATGCTGAAACGGATATTAATAATTTGCTTCATTTTGGGAATTGCAAATGCAAATGCGATTGAAAAAAAGGATTGGCAGATTTTGCTTAAACAGATTCCGGAGCAATACATTTTATCTGTTGATGTGGAGCAAAATGCAATTTGGTTATTAAAAAGTCTTAAATCTTTGGATAAGAATTTTACGGTCGCAGATGATAAAAATAAGTTAACTCTTTATTATAAAGGGAAAGTTCTAAAGAGCCTGTACAAACCGGAAGATAAAAATGATATTGAAAAGTGGAATTCTATATGTACAGAATTTACGGATTTAATTTTTAAAAATTCTTCTATAGCGGCAAATCATGATTTTGAAGCTACAGATTTGATAATGCAGTCATATATAAAAAATTTAGATAAAGATTCTAAATATTATTCCAGTATCAGCGATATGGAAGAAACTTTACATAGAGTTAATTTTTATTCTAAAGTTGAAGATGATATTTTATGGATTAAAATCAGATTATTTAATAAAAATACCAAAAGTGATATTACAAAAGCATTGACTGAAAATGATTTTGCAAAGGGAGTAGTATTGGATTTGCGCGGATCTAACGGCGGTGAGTTGTCAACGGCAATTGCCGTGGCTGATATTTTTTTAGAAGAAGGGATTGTGGTTTCGGTAATAGGTCAAAAACAAAATGAAATAATATATTATAATTCTAAAGACGGAGATATTGCGGAAAATGTTCCCGTGGTGATTTTGGTTGATGGTGATACGGCTTCGGCAGCGGAAGTTTTGGCAATTGCCTTACAAGAACAAAAGTTGGCTAAAGTTATAGGAACACAAACTTATGGAAAAGGAACAACTCAAAAATTAATTAGGTTATCAAACGGCGGTATTTTGGCCCTGAGTAATGCTCATATTTATACTCCATCGGGAAATAAAATGGCTGATGAGGTGCTCATTCCGGATGTTTGTACTTCAGAAATGCCGGACTCTAAAGATGTGGTGCGGTTGTTGTCAATGGGAAAGAATGAAAAATGTCATCAGGAAAGTAGAGCTGAAGCTGATTTGGAAGTGAAAATTGCAAAAGAATTGCTTAAAATATAAATATTTTGCAAAATATTGTTGACAGTAGCGCAAAAAAATGTATATTACGCCTAAATGTTTTAAATTTTAATGTTAAAAAGAGTATGTAACAATGGCAAAAGCAGTAAAAGTTAAAATTAAATTGGAAAGTACAGCAGGTACCGGTACATTTTACTTGGCAGAAAAAAATCCAAGAACTCATCCTGAAAAATTGACTTTGAAAAAATATGATAAAAAGTCAAAAAAACATGAAGAGTTTGTAGAGAAAAAACTCAAGTAAAATATAGTAGTTTCATTAAACGGTTCCGGGTGGAGCCGTTTTTTTATTTTTCCAGCGGATGCGATTTTGAATATTCTTTCTTTAATGTTTCTATTTGAACATCTGTATAGCGTTGGGTGGTGGAAAGGGACGCATGCCCCAGCAGCTCTTGTAAAGATCGTAAATCTGTCCCGTTTGCTAAAAGGTGAGTGGCAAAAGAGTGGCGTAAGGCGTGGGGCGTCAAATTGTCATTTAGGCCCAGATAACGGCGCACTTTTTCTAAGTTTCGCTGAATAATGCGCGGACTAATTCGTTCACCTCTTGCCCCTAAAAACAGAGCTTCTCCGTTTTTGATATTATAAGGGCAAGCCGAAAGGTAAGCATCTATTTTTTCTCTGATAATAGGCAAGACCGGTACCAAACGCTCTTTGTTACCTTTGCCTTTGATTTTGAGGAAATTGTTATGGTTAATATCTCCCATATTGAGTGACAAGGCTTCAGAAATTCGCAAACCGCAACCGTAGAGTATAGTTAAAATGGCGACATCTCTAAGACCTTGCCACTCTTGTTTTGAAAAGTCTTTAACAATTTCCAAAACATTAAATGTATCATTGACATCAATGGCTTTGGGAAGAATTTTTCCTTGTTTGGGGGATGAAATAATACTTAAAGAGGTGTTGTCTATAATTTTGTTTTGTGCTAACCAATGATAAAAATTTTTTAGTGAGGACAATTCTCGGGCGGTTGAAGATTTTTCTATATACTTAGCATTACGATTGCTTAAAAAAGCTCTAAAAGTGCGAACATCTGCTTTTTGCAAAATTTTGAGTGTCGGAATTTTACCCAAATGTTCTTCTAAAAATTGTAAAAATATAGCTAAATCACGAGAATAAGCATCCAGAGTATGAACAGAATAGCGACGTTCATCTTTTAACCAAGATTGCCATTGGCTTATTTTTTCTTTAACTTCATCTGAAGCTATGTATTTAATTTCTTGTTTCATAGCGTTTAGTATAGCCTTTTATGGTTAATAATTTATTGACAAAATTTTTGATAATGATAGGATGAGTTTGATTATGAATTTTTAGTATTTATTTTAAATAAAACGCTTATGGAAAAAGGTGTAATTATTAATTATGAAAACTTTGGTATAGTTATTGTTGCTACAGTTAAGACCGAAGTAGAAACTAAGCAAGTATTTGCTTCGTTAGAAAGTATGTCCAGTATCTGTTTTGATGATCTTCTTATATGTAATGTAGGAGATGAAATCGAATTTATGTCATCATATAATGGTGATGAGTACGGTGAGGAATTGGAGTTTATCAACATACTTGTATAGTGAACCGGAGATTCTTCGGGTCGGGTTTAAGAACTAGGAAAAGAAGCTTCAATCGTTGAGATTGGAGCTTTTTTTGTGGATTTTGTTGATTTGGATTTTATTTTGGTTGATTTGAGGATAGTATATACAAACAGGAGAAATAATTTGATAGTCGGAGTTTTATTGCCATTGCCGTTTAATGAACCGTTTGATTATAAAATCAGCGGAGATATTGGAGTGGGAGATATTGTAAGAGTTCCTTTCGGTAAAGATATACAGGTAGGCGTGGTATGGAAACTCGGAAAATCAGCAAAGATTGATGATTCTAAAATCAAACCGATAACGGAAAGAATCAATTTGCCACCTTTAAGTATTGAATTGAAACGTTTTATTGAGTTTGTGGCATCTTATAATATGGCATATTTGGGGATGGTTCTCAAAATGGTGTTGTCTGCAAAAGGAGTATTTGCAGATCCTAAAATGAATGTGTTGTATGAATTATCAGGCAAAACTTTGGCAGAAGCAAAATTAAAAAATTCAGATGCCAGATGGAGAGTTATTGAACTTTTGAAAAAAATGCCTCTTAATCGGCAAGAAATCGGAGCCGGAGCTGGTGTCGGTCAGAGTGTAATTAAGACTTTGATTGATGTCGGTGTGTTGTCTCCGGTATTAATAGAGCAAAAAAGGCAATTTGAAAAACCGAATGCAGACTATCAGAAAGTTCAACTAACAAATGAACAACAAGTTGCAGCTGATGATTTATGTGCGAAAATAGGTAATGGTTTTAGAGTTACATTATTGAACGGCGTTACCGGTTCCGGCAAGACGGAAGTGTATTTTGAAGCCGTAGCAGAGGCTATAAATCAAGGGCGGCAAGTATTGATTATGGTTCCGGAAATCGGGTTGACCAGCCAGTGGTTGGGAAGGTTTGAAAAACGTTTTGGAGTAAAGCCGGCAAAATGGCATTCAGCGTTGGGCAATAGAGAAAGAACGGATACGTGGAAAGCTGTTGCGACAGGAGAGGCGCAAGTTGTGGTAGGGGCAAGATCGGCATTGTTTTTGCCTTATGCAGATTTGGGATTGATCGTTGTAGATGAGAGCCATGATCAGTCATTTAAACAAGAAGATACGGTAAATTATCAAGGACGTGATATGGCGATTGTTCGGGCTAAGATTGAACAAATTCCGATCGTATTGGCAACTGCAACGCCCGATTTGGAAACGGTAATTAATGCAGAAAATGGAAAATATGATGAATTGGTACTAAAAAGTCGTTATGCTGAAGCTACGCTTCCTGAAATTAAAATCATTGATATTAAAGCAGATAAACCGTTAAAAGGAGATTGGGGTGTCTCTTGGTTGGCTCCGACGTTAGTAGAGCAAATACAGCATAATCTTGATAAGGGCGAGCAAAGTATGCTGTTCTTGAATCGGAGAGGATATGCTCCGCTGATGATTTGCAGAGATTGCGGATATCGGATACAATGTCCGAATTGTACGGCATGGTTGACAGAACATCGTAAGGCCAAAAAACTGGTATGTCATCATTGCGGATTTATGACTGAAACACCGGAATGTTGCCCGGATTGTCATTCCGAATCGGGGTTAACAGCTTGCGGACCGGGGGTTGAGCGAGTAGCAGAAGAAGTAAAATATAGGTTTCCGCTAGCCCGAGTCAGAGTTCTTTCCAGCGATTTTACAACAAATTTTCAAGAAATTTATAAGGTTGTAAAAGAAATGGAAAACAGAGAAGTTGACATTCTTATCGGGACACAAATTTTAGCTAAAGGTCATCATTTTCCGGCGTTGACTTTGGTTGGTATTATTGATGCCGATTTGGGATTGATGGGGAGTGATTTAAGGGCAAGCGAACGAACATTTCAGCTTTTGTCACAAGTGTCAGGACGTGCTGGACGAGGTGAAAAAAAAGGCACGGTTTATTTGCAAACTCTTTATCCGGAAAATGCTGTTTTGCAAGCGTTGGTTAAAGGCGATGCTTCTACGTTTTTGAATTTGGAGAAAAAATCGCGCCAAATGTTAAAAATGCCACCATTTGGAAAATTAGCTTCCGTAATTGTGTCCGGAACAAATCCGGATAATACTCAACGGGTGGCACAGTGGTTGGGGCAATCTGCATTTAATGATGATAAGGTTTCAACTCTTGGTCCTGCTCAAGCACCAATATTTATGTTACGCAATAAATATCGTTATCGTTTACTGCTTAAAACGGCTCGTGATATTCCGATACAAGATGTATTACGTCAGTGGATTGCCAAAGTAAAAATTCCTAATGGGGTAAGAGTGGAAGTGGATATAGATCCGTATTCGTTTTATTAGTTGTTAGGGATTGGGTTTTGCCAATTAAATGTTCTTTTATTATTGTCTGTCCATTTTGATTATATGTTTACATATCATGAAAATTATGGTACAATAAGTATTGTAAGTAAGTTTTATGTTATATTATTTTGTGTTTTGCCGTTCTTTATAGATTTTGAGTTTATTCAATATCTGAAGTAGGTAAGATTTTATGAGTATTATAATATGGCACTTACTTACTTTTTTGTTGAATAATAATTAAATACATAAAGATATGGAAAAGAAAAATGAAATTAAAAAAACTGCTTTCAGTTTTTGTATTATGGGTTTATTGGCTCTTGTAAATTTATTAGTGGCATATTTTTGGGTGTTTTTAAGCTGCTCATGGTTTAATCTTGTTGTGGGAATTACCTTGGGTGTAACGGCAGCAAAAAAATATGCAGACTTGCAAGTATTAAAGGCCGAAAAAGCCGAGTAGTTTTTAAACAGAGGTTGTGTTAATAGCACATCCTCTGTTTTTTTGTTAATAAGTGAGTTATTAATAAAAAAGAAACTAATTTTTCGTTATTATCACAATAGTTTTAAAACGAAAGAAAAGAGAATCGTGAAAAATAGTTCTAAAGTAAAAATAGCCAATACTTACGCTTCTGCATTATTAGAAGCGGCAATTGAAAATAAGACAATTGCTAAAGTGTTGATTGATGTTGAGAATCTTAAGAGTTTGTTGCTTGATAATTCGGATTTTAGTACATATATGGCTAATCCGATGTATGCTGATGACGAGAAAAAATCATTATTGTCAGAAGTAGTACGTAAAATTAAAATTTCAGCGACAACAGCTCGTTTTATAGATGTATTATTTGAGAATCGTCGTTTGGCGGATTTATTAAACATAGTTAATGAGTTTGTTCATTTATACCATGCTCATAATAATATTGCGGAAGTTGAAGTAGAAAGTGTACAAAAGCTTTCGGCTGCACAAAGTAAAAAAATTTTGGCGGTGTTAGAAAAAAAGTTAAATAAAAAAGTTGTTGTTACCTGTAAGCTTAATCCTGATATAATCGGTGGGCTTAGGGTACATGTCGGTTCAAAAATGTTTGATGATACTATTATAACAAAACTTAATCATTTGGAAATTATGATGAAAGGTGAAGAATAATGTCTGTTTCTGCCAGTGAAATATCTTCCATTATTAAAAATAAAATAGCTCATTCGTCAGTTAAAGCTGATGTTGCTCAAGTGGGGCAGGTTTTATCTGTCGGAGATGGAATCGCTCGCGTTTACGGTTTGGATGATGTGCAAGCCGGTGAGTTGGTTGAGTTTGATAGCGGAGTTAAGGGGATGGCCCTTAACTTAGAAGAAGATAATGTCGGTGTGGTTGTGTTCGGTTCTGACCAGCAAATAAAAGAAGGTGATATGGTTAAACGTACCGAGCAGATTGTGAGTGTGCCGGTAGGTAAAGAAATGTTGGGACGTGTGGTTGATGCTTTGGGCGAACCGATTGACGGATTAGGAGCGATTAAAGCTAAAGAGTTTAGCCGTTCCGAAGTTAAGGCTCCCGGTATTATTCCCAGAAAATCCGTGCATGAACCAATGCAAACAGGGTTGAAAATTGTTGATTCTCTTATTCCAATCGGTCGTGGTCAACGTGAATTGATTATCGGAGACCGTCAAACCGGAAAAACTGCAATTATTTTAGACACAATCATTAATCAGAAAAAAATTAATGATGCCGCAAAATCTGAAAAAGATAAGTTGTATTGTATTTATGTGGCTGTTGGACAAAAACGTTCTACCGTTGCTCAGGTCGTAAAAACCTTAAAAGATTATGGAGCAATGGATTATACAATCGTGGTGGCTGCAACAGCTTCAGATCCGGCACCGATGCAATATATTGCTCCTTATTCAGGTTGTGCAATGGGCGAATTCTTCCGTGATAACGGAATGCATGCGGTTATCTTTTATGATGACTTATCTAAACAGGCAACAGCCTATAGACAGATGTCATTGTTGTTGCGCCGTCCACCAGGACGTGAAGCATATCCGGGAGATGTGTTCTATTTGCATTCTCGTTTGCTTGAGCGTGCTGCAAAAATGAGTGATGATAAAGGTGCAGGTTCATTAACGGCATTACCGGTAATTGAAACGCAAGCCGGAGATGTATCTGCATATATTCCTACAAATGTTATTTCTATTACAGACGGACAGATATTCTTGGAAACAGGTCTGTTCTATCAGGGTATTCGTCCGGCAGTGAATGTTGGTATTTCGGTTTCACGTGTGGGGTCATCTGCACAAATTAAAGCAATGAAACAAGTTGCCGGTACGATGAAACTTGACTTGGCTCAGTATCGTGAAATGGCTTCTTTTGCGCAATTTGCTTCAGATTTGGATGCTTCCACCAAAAAACTTTTGTCTCGTGGAGCCAGATTAACAGAAATGCTTAAGCAACCGCAATATAACCCGCTTACGGTTGAAGAAGAAGTTGTTGTTATATTTGCTGGTGTCAGAGGATTCTTAGACGGATTACCTATTAGTGCTGTTTCAGAATTTGAGGCAAAATCTCTTCAGGAATTAAAGGCTAATTATCCAGAATATTTATCTGAAATTGCTGATAAAAAAGTTATTTCTGATGAGTTGGATACAAAGCTTACGGCTTTTTATCAAGAGTTTGCCAAAAGATTTGGTGATGATTTAGAAAGGGCGGCATAGAAATATGGCAGGCTTAAAAGAGCTAAGAACAAGAATCGGAAGTATCAAATCAACGCAGAAAATTACTTCTGCCATGAAAATGGTTGCGGCTGCAAGGTTACGGCGTGCGCAAGATGCTTTGGATAAATCTAAACAATATAGTGAAGATATTTTGACTATTACCGGTCGCTTATATAAGGAGATGCGGCAAGAAGAACAAGAAAATGATTTGCTGTATGTTTATCCGAGAATGTTGTTGGAGCCGGAAAATCCGCAAGAATATTTGTTGGTTGTGTTTTCTTCCGATAGAGGGTTGTGCGGTAGCTATAATGCTTATGTATTGCGAGAAAGTTTGCGCAGAATAAAAGAACTGCAAAAAGAAGGCAAACATATCAAGGTACTTAGTATTGGCAGAAAAGTCGGAGACGGTCTCAAGCGCAGGATACCTGATTTAGAAGTTCAGATTATCAGCGGAGTGGCAGCAAAAGGGGCTGATTATAATGAATTGCAGGAAATTTGTGAAAATATTTTGCAACGCTATACGAATAAAGAATTTGATGTATGCGAAGTGATTTATACGCATTTTGAGTCTGCTATTAATCGTGAAGTGAAATTGCAAAGATATATTCCGTTTAGTATTGATTTGGACGATCCGCGATTTGATAACAAAGTTGATGGTGCTTTTTTTGATTATGATGCACCTAAGCAAAAATTGTTGGTTGATATATTGTTGATGTTTATGACCTCGGTATTTTTTCAAGATTTGCTTAATGCGCAAGCATCTGAACATGGAGCGAGAATGACATCTATGGATAATGCAACTCGTAATGCCAGCGATATGATAGCAAAGCTTACTTTGAAGTATAATCGTTTACGCCAAACAGCAATTACTACAGAATTAATTGAAATAATTTCAGGAGCGGAAGCTCTGTAATTTAGAGTTTTTTACAGGAGAAACTATATGCCTACAGTAAAAAAAGAAACAACAAAGAAAAACACCGCTGAAACGGTAAAAAAGACAGTTAAAAAAACAACTGCCGTAAAAACCGCAGCTAAAAAAACAACTGTTACCAAAAAAACAGTTGCTAAAGTGACCAGACAGGTTGTTAGTGTCGGTAAAATATCTCAAGTTATGGGTGCCGTTGTGGATGTTAAGTTTGAATCTAATAAAGATTTGCCGACAATTTTAACAGCTTTAGAATGCCAAAATAACGGTCAAAAATTGGTATTGGAAGTAGCCCAACACCTTGGAGAAGACGTGGTTCGTTGTATTGCGATGGATTCAACCGATGGGTTGGTAAGAGGGCAAAAAGTTGAAAATACCGGAGCTCCGATTGAAGTTCCGGTCGGACCGGATTTATTGGGACGTATCGTAAATGTTATCGGCGAAGCTGTTGATGGCAGGGGAGAGATTAAATCTGATTTTTATTATCCGATACATCGTCCGGCTCCAGCTTTTGTTGATCAATCTACCGAAACAGAAGTTTTAACAACCGGAATTAAGGTTATTGATTTGTTGGAGCCGTATGCCAAAGGCGGAAAAATCGGTTTGTTTGGCGGTGCCGGTGTTGGTAAAACCGTTTTGATTATGGAATTGATTAACAACATCGCAAAAGGTCATGGCGGATATTCTGTGTTTGCCGGTGTTGGTGAACGTACTCGTGAAGGAAATGATCTGTATCATGAAATGATTGAATCCGGAGTTATTGATTTGAACGGCGACAAGTCTAAAACAGTACTTGTTTACGGACAGATGAATGAACCTCCGGGGGCTCGTGCGCGTGTTGCCTTGACCGGATTAACGCAAGCTGAGTATTTCCGAGATGAAGCTCATCAGGATGTGTTGTTCTTTGTGGATAATATTTTCCGTTTCACACAGGCTGGTTCTGAAGTTTCAGCATTGTTAGGACGTATTCCTTCTGCAGTGGGATATCAACCCACTTTGGGAACAGATATGGGGGCAATGCAAGAGCGAATTACTTCAACCAAAAACGGTTCTATTACTTCCGTACAAGCTGTGTATGTGCCGGCTGATGACTTGACAGATCCGGCTCCGGCAACAACATTTGCACACTTGGATGCAACAACCGTACTTTCTCGTTCTATTGCTGAATTGGGTATTTTCCCGGCGGTTGATCCCTTAGATTCAACATCAAGAATTTTGGATCCGCAAATTTTGGGAGAAGAACATTATAATGTTGCTCGCAGAGTGCAAGAAGTGTTGCAAAAATATAAGTCTTTGCAAGATATTATTGCAATTTTGGGAATGGATGAACTTTCAGATGAAGACCGTCTAACAGTATCCAGAGCCAGAAAAATTCAACGTTTCTTATCTCAACCGTTCCATGTGGCAGAAGTATTTACCGGTACTCCGGGAGTGTTTGTCAAATTGGAAGATACCATTAAAGGCTTCAAAGGTATTCTTGACGGATTGTATGATGATGTTCCGGAGCAAGCATTTTATATGGTCGGAACCATAGAAGATGCTTTGAAAAAAGCAGAAGGGATGAAAGCTGCATAGTATTCATTTAAAAAGGTTGATTAAATGAGCAATGATATAAAATTGACAATTGAGTTACCAACCGGAGTGGTTGTTGAAAGACAAGTTCCGGCGGTAGTATTGCCGGCGGTAAGAGCTCCGATAGAAATTTTGCCGGACAGGGCGCCGAGTGTCTTTGTTTTGGACTATGGAGCAGTGGAAATTACCGGTAAAAAAGGAGAAGTTCAAGATAAATATTATATTTATTCCGGAGCTGCACAAGTGGCAGAAAACCAATGCCGGATTATGACCCAAAATATGGTTGCGGCAGCGGATATTAATGTCAATAAAGCTAAGGAGCTTATGGATAATGCTCAAAATGAAAATCAGCGTTTGTTCTATGAGATGATTATAGATCATATCAGAGGTGTGAGACGGCGTTATTTGCGTACATTGCAAGCTATGCGCAAAAAGAAAGGACGTTGGGCTTTCCGAAAAAGAAAAGATAAGCGTAATTTGGTATAAAAAATCCCCTCATAGAAAAATCTATGAGGGGTTGTTTGTTTAGAATTATTGGAATGCTCCGGTTGGCCAAGAGCCATCATTGGTTACTTTACTACCAGTAAAAGTTTGATAGCAAGGTTTATATGCTTCAGCACAAGTTGATTTAAAGTTAGTTGGCTTTGGGGGAGCTTTTCCAGTTATTAAAGGACACTGATAAAACAAACGATAAGCAGAGGTTAATTCTGATGGCAATGTTGTCGGAACACTAATTGCTAAATTACTGCAACCTTGAAACATTGCATTAGCAGATTCAAGTTGCGTATTTTCCAATCCTGTTACAGATAGGAGTCCTGTATTTCCCATGAACATTTCGTTTGCAGATTTCAAAGATGTTGGCAAAGCTACACTTCCGGTAAAGGTTGTTAACTGTCTAAACATTTGATTCGCCACTTCTAATGTTGCCGGTAATTTCGGATAAGGACTGTTAATTTTTGTACATCCTTCAAACATACTTGTTGCGTCAACTAAAGTAGAAGGTAAAGGAGGAACCACTCCAATAGTCTTACTTCCACAAACGTTTGTCATTTTTGTAATCCCGCTTTTATCAAGTTTTATGATATTTTTTACAATTCCTTTTCCGCTCACTCCACCAAAATAAGTAAAATCTCCACTCAATTTTACCGTATAATCTCCAATTTCTGTATAAGAACAAGACACCGTTCCGCTGGATAGTGC
>JAFTII010000026.1 GCA_017457005.1 Alphaproteobacteria bacterium
AATCAGGGAGAAAGTAACTCCGAGCAGAAACTGTATCTATACCGAATAAGAGCAGTAACACTCCTACAATAGCGGTAAATCTTGCCATCTCCGCCCCCTATAATTAAACCCTACTGATTATAGGATAGATTGTTATTACCAAATTGTCAAGATATAATTAAAGATGGTGGACAGAGAAAAAGATTAGGAATTAGGTGCCTTTGTCCGACTTGTCCGGGCAATCTCCAACAAAAAAATACTCCGGACACGCCGGAGTATGACAAGAATTGGATAATTGCTTAAACAAAAAAATTGAAACTATAAATCAAAACATCAAAAATAAACTTAAAAAGATAAATCCATACAACAAAATACCACTAATATACATTTTTGCAATCTTAAAATCCGCTCCGGAAGGCATTGCATTTTCTATAATGATTGTTTGTAACAATACATAAAGAACATAATTTACAAAAGTTGCCGGCATAAGAGGCAAAATATATCTGTTAAGATAAAAACCGATAGGAAGCAACAATAATGGTGCCATTGACGCCGGTATTGCATTATAAAAAGTAATATTTCTGAAACCAACACTCCCCATCACATAGTTTCCATCGGCACCACGCTTAGGAAATATTGTAAAATTACAAGGATGAGCATTAAACAGCATACCGACAAAAAAATGCAAGAACTCATGTAAAACCGTTCCGGGGACATTAACTATTGCACTTAACCACATAGAGCTATACGTTTTATATTTGGCTCGCATTAAAATAATAACTAAAAGTATCAGATAAAAACGATTATCAAAAAAACTTCTCAAAAATTGTGGATCATTTAAAATTGCAAATATTTTATAAAAAACATCATATATCATTTTTTGTTCTTCTGAAGATTCGCCATTCCGGCAAGATAAGTATTCAATAACAATTTACATAAATTATTTTTATTAATTTTGCGTAAAGTCGTATTTTTGCCCGATGCCACAAAACCACTAAGCGCAAAAACAGAAATTCCCAAAACCTGATTAGTTATTTTCCTTTCTGCATATTTTAGATTATCAAACATTTTTATTATTTGAATTTCTAATAATTTCTCAAATTTAAAAATTCTTTTAAGATAGCTATTTGATAGTTTACTTGCTGAATCTGCTAACAAACTTCTATGCAAAAGCAGCCACAAATTACTGTTATTAAGTACAAAATCAGTAAACACATCTGCATAACGATTCAAATTGGCATACGGATTATCTTCTTTTATAATAGTGTTCAGTTGATTATATATATCATCCATCGTCTGATTATTAATATCCGCAATAAAATTATCCATGGTTCCAAATGTATTATATATTAAACCAATAGAAGTATTAGATGCCTGGGATAATTTTCGTGCTGTTAAAAACTCCGGTCCATGCTCAACAACCAAACGCCGCCCTGTTTTTAGAAGTGCTTGCCGAACCTGATTACGTACAAAATCCTTAAGTCTAAGATTTTTGTTGGTAGTATCTGTCATTGTTTATTACCCAAAAAAACTTATATATTTAACAAAATATTTGCAATTATAATTATACAATATACAAAACTTATAAAGTGTTCAATTTAATTTTTCAACTTGGGAGTTTTAAGATGAAAAAAGTATTTTGCCTAATGGGAATTATATTATTAGCAACATCATCCGTAAAAGCGCAAGATACAATCATTAATCAAGATTTTTTGTTGGATCCGGAAGCTGAAAAAATGTTATCCCCTAATGAAGAAGCAATTATTAATGCGGAAGAAAGTGCAAAAAGGCTGCTAAACCAAAAACCGCGTCTCCTTCGCAAACGTAGTTTTCCTAAACTTAGAAGCAAACCTACCGCTGAAGACAATACTAAAGATATTACCAGAAATCAGGTTGCTCCTTTCGGTTTAGTTTGGAAATCAACAGTTACCGCTACCAGAAATCAAGGTATTTCTCTTACCAAAATAGAAGAAAAAGACTATCCCAATTCATATTCTGCAACAGATTTACCTAAAAAAATTGATGACTTCGCACGTGTTGATGTAAGTTTCGGGAAAGAAGATAAACTATGGCGAATAATTGCATACGGCAAATTATTGGATGACGACGCCTCTGCCACTAAGGTCTTGCGCTTATACAACATCTACTCCTCATTATTAGCAAAAAAATACGGAAATAAAAAAGAATTTTTTACTCCGGCAGAAATAAATGTAGTAACCAAAGATAGCAGCGGCAGAGAAAAAATCATCAAAAAAACAGCCCCTTTGGGCAACCCTGAATTTTTAAGCCAACTACAAAGCGGAAAAGCAGTATTATATTCAACCTACAATAATAATGAAATTGGGGCTGCTTTAGCTATTAATGTTGACGGAGACGGAAAAAGTTATATAGTGCTGGATTATAAAAATTTAGGCTTATTATACAGCAAAGAAAAGAAAACTTTAGATGCTTTATAAAAACACTTAATTAAGGACTTGTATTTAATGAAAAAAATAGCATTTTGCGGAGCAGCCGGAAATGGAATCAGCCCGCTTGAACAAATAATGATTAAAAAAGGTTATGAAGTTTACGGTTCGGATCGTAGCTTTGATGAAGGTAAAGATACAAACAGAAAACAAGCCTTACAATCCGTAGGATTAAAAATTATTCCTCAAGACGGAAGCGGAATCACTCCTGACATGTCCTGCGTGTATGCTTCTGCAGCTTTAGACGATTCTAATCCTGATATCAGGGCCGCCAAAAACTTTGGCATACCGGTAAAAAGTCGCTCTGATTTATTGTCCGAAATATTTAGCACCTATAATAAAGGAATCGCCGTAGGCGGAACAGCTGGAAAAACTACAACTACCGCAATGATCGGATATATTTTAGATGTTATGGGGCAAAAGCCGACGATGATTAACGGCGGTATGCTATGCAATTATGAAGATAGACCTGGGCTCTCAAATTATCTTTATAACGATGGTGATTTTTGTGTTATTGAGGCGGATGAAAGTGACGGTTCCATTCGCAAATATCATCCGTTTATCGGATTAATCAATAATATCTCACATGATCATACCAGTATTGAAAAATTAGTTGAATATTTTTCAGCCTTTGCCTCTAACATAAAAGAAGCATTAGTAGTTAATTACGATTGTCCTTTAGCAAAAAAAATTAAATCTCCTGCTAAAATATTTACTTATTCCATCGGCAATCAAGAAGCTGACTTAGTCGCAACAGATGTTCATGCAATCAATAACGGAATTGAATATTCTTTGGACGGACATAAATTTAAGTTAAACTTGATTGGTAAGTTTAATGTATCTAATGCTCTGGCCGCCATTTCCGCTTGCATGATGTCCGGCATAAACAAATTTGAAGCAGCTAAAGCTTTAGAAGGTTTTAAAGGTATTAAAGTAAGACTGGAAAAAATCGGCACATCTAATGGTGTTACCGTTTATAATGATTTTGCACATAATCCGAGCAAAATTGAAGCCTCCCTTCTTGCCTTAAAAGACTATCCGGGCAGAATTATTGCAATGTACCAACCCCATACTCCATATTCGGCAGTTAATACCGGAGATGAGGTTGCCGCCGCTGTTGCTAAAGTCTTATCCCCAACAGATATTATGATAATGCAAGAAATATACGAGCTTACCCCTCAAGATGTAGGAATATCTTCCGCTAATATAATCAAACAAATACAAATAAACGGCCACCAAAACGCTATTTTCTTACCAAATAAGAGTGATACACGCAAATTTGTACTAGAAAATGTCAAGGCAGGAGATAGAATTGTTATCATGGGAGCTCATGATAATTCTTTAGCAGATTTCAGCAAAGAATTATTAGCAGCAATATAATTTCCAACTCAAAGAAAAGAGAGTAAAAAAATTTACTCTCTTTCTTTTGACCTTCCAACAACAAATGAAATTATATTTCTTTTGTTATCTTTTTGAAGGAACCTTTATTTATTCACTCTAATCTAGCAAAAGAAAAATAATTTCAAATTACTAACATCGTGAATAATAAAGATATAATAGCGATAATACCATATTAAAGCGTATCTATACTAATTATCTAGAAAAAACCTTATCTTTTCAGACAAGGTTTTTGATTGGTTTATAACTTATAATAATTATCTTCTTCTTAAGAAAGATGGGATTTCCAAATTAAGTCTATCTTCTGTTGCAAATCCCTCACCGGTATAAGAAGCAGATACCGGCTCTTGCACACGTTCATTTTCTTTTTGTTTTTTTCTGTTTCTCTTAGCGATTGAAAAACCTGTTACGCGTTCAATAAAAGTTGGAATATGTTCTTCTTCATCGTTAACAATTAATGTTTCTTCAGCTTCCATACGAGCAGCAACACTGCCTCTTACCGGAACATGATCCGGAAAAAGCTCTGGCTCTTCTTCAAATGTTTTAATTGAATTTTTCGGTTTAAAAACATTTTCCGTATTAGAAACCGCACTCTTAAGCGCATTATCTTCATTATTGTCATCAGCTTTATTGATTATCGCTTTAAATAGTGCCGTTGCATTAGGCATATCTTCCATCACAGAAGATTTTTCCAAATTATTAAAATCTGCAAAATTCATAGGTTGTGGTTCATTTGCTACCGCTGCAACAACTGTTTCATTTCTCTCCAAATTATTTATTTCTTCTATAGGAGCATTTTCTATAATTTCTGACAAATTATGCTCTTCTGCGGGTTGTTCAACCGGCTTAATTGCCGCAAATGTTTCTAAATTATTTTCTATAACTTCCCGAGAAGGCATTACTTCAGCTTCAGGCAGAGCATAACTTTCAACTACTTTAGGAGCGGTTTTAATAACCTGACTACGTTTAATTCCTTCTCCTTCAATACCTGTTGCCACAATTGATACTCTTATTTTTCCGTTTAATGTGTCATCAAAGCTTGATCCGAAAATAATATTAGCATCTTCATCAACTTCTTCTTTGATTCGGCTTGCAGCTTCATCTATCTCAAATAATGTAATATCAGAACCACCGGTAATATTTATCAAAACGCCTTTTGCCCCATGCATAGAGCAATCATCCAACAACGGATTAGCTAATGCTTGCTCAGCAGCCTTTATAGCTCTATCTTCTCCTTCTGCTTCACCGGTTCCCATAATAGCCTTGCCTTTATCTTCCATAATTGATTTAATATCGGCAAAATCCAAATTTATTAATCCCGGCATCATCATCAAATCCGTAATAGAGCGGACACCTGCATAAAGCACATTATCAGCCATTACAAAAGCATCTACCAATGTAGTATTTTTATCTGCTATACGGAATAAATTTTGATTGGGAATAACAATAATACTATCTACGGCTTTTGTAAACTCTAACAAAGCCTTTTCTGCGGTTTCATAACGTTTTTTACCTTCAAATTGGAAAGGTTTTGTTACAACACCAACGGTCAAAATTCCTTTATCTTTGGCAATCTTAGCAACTACAGGCGCTGCTCCCGAACCTGTTCCGCCTCCCATACCGGCAGTAATAAACACCATATTGGCACCTTCAAGCTCTCTTTCAATTTCTTCTTTAGCTTCTTCAGCTGCAAGTTTTCCGACTTCCGGACGAGCTCCGGCACCGAGACCTTTGGTAGTCTCAAGTCCCAACTGGATCTTACGGCTTGCTTTTGAATTTTCTAAAGCTTGAGCATCTGTATTGGCAACAATAAAATCAATACCATCTAAATTTTGTGTTATCATATTATTTACGGCATTACCACCGCCACCACCAACTCCAATAACGGAAATACGTGGTTTTAATTGCATTACATTTTTTTCTGGTACTGCTAATTTTATTGACATTTGTTGTTTACTCCCAAAACCGAAATTTTAATTTATTTTGAGAATAATACCAATACCTTAAGGTTTAGTTACCAAGACATATTTTTATGATGTTTTTTTAAAAATTTTGCCGCAACCACGAAAAAATCTTATCAATACCGGTGCCACTTGAATTTGGCATTTTGTTTATAATTTTTTTAGGTTTACTTTCTGAATAATTAAGCGCAAAAAGCAACATTCCAATACAAGAAGAAAACGATGGACCGTGTAATATATCAGGCAGATTAAGTATATTTTTCGGGCGTCCAAGCCTTACTTGCTTATCCAAAACCATTGATGCTATTTCTCTGACTCCTGCAAGCTGAGAGGCACCACCGGTCAAAACGACCCGATGATTTGAAATATCTCCCAAACCGGCTTCTTGAAGCTTAAGATTAACCATTTCAAAGGTTTCCTCAATTCTTGGAGTAATTATACTAATCAATTCCGCACGAGGGATTTGTTTAATACTGCTGTCATCTTCTTCCCCGACCGGATAAACATTAATAGTTTCTTCATTATCTTGAGTACTTAAGAATGCGCAACCGTGCAACGTTTTCAATCTTTCTGCATGTGAAAATGATGTTGTCAGTCCATAAGCAATATCATTAGTCACATTATTACCGCCAACCGGAATAGCAGAAAAATAAAAAGGATACCCATGCCGAAAACAAGCGATAGAGGTTGTTCCTCCTCCCATATCAATAACCGTCGCTCCAAGTTCTCGCTCATCATCCACCAAACAAGCCAATCCTGAAGCATATGCAGAAAAGGCCTTACCGGCAATTTCCAAATTAGCATTATTTACAACAGTACAAATATTTCTGTATAAAATATCAGGAACAAGTCCCAAAAGAATATTAACTGATAAAGTCTCGCCAAAAATATTTCGGGGATCTTTTATTTCTTCCCCGCCATCTAATTTGTAATTTGTCTGCAAACAATGTATTAATTGGCATCCTTCAGTATTTATCTTAGTTATACCTTTATCTAATACTTTTGCCAAATCACCATCATTAACCGGACGATTTTTATTTAAAGTAATTGTAGAATCTTTAATTAAACTTTTTATCTTATCACCGGCAACATTTACAATAACCCGATTTATTCTTTCATTTGCCATTTGCTCTGCGGCATCAACAGCATTTCCCACCGAAATAGTAGCTTGATTAATATCCGTGATAACACCGTTTTTTATTCCTTTAGCCGCATTATATCCGTATCCGGCAATATTTATTCTTTTATCGCGACCAATCTTGGCAATAACACAACTCACTTTAGATGATCCTATATCTAAAGCAGCAATTGTAGAAAGCCTGTTAAATGAATGAGGAGCCATAAAAAAATACCCTTACTATAAATTATGTTCAGCCTCCGACGAAAGCTTAGGAAGCTCTCCGGAAGGACCTTTGCGCAATTTCACCACGATTTTGTCTTTTAATCTTAAATCAAGGATAGTTAATTTACGTTTAAAAATTCCTTTGCTTTTATCTAATTTTACTAATTTTTTCCACGCTTCTGCAAGATTATCTTCCGGAAGTTTCACTGTTACACCTGATCTGATATCATCAAGTATCAAATTCCAACGTCGCTTAGATATAAAATTAGCTACTTTTACTCTGCTTACATAATCCGCATCTTCATTTTTTAATACTGACATTAATAATTTAAAATTCTCAGGAGCGCCGTCTCCCACTATCAAAAGTATTGGTTCTGTAATTTTAAATTCGGCATTAATAACTTCTCCGTTACCATCCAACGGATAAAACTTTTCATTTATCTGCCATATTGCATGAACTTGTTTTTCTATAATTTGTATATTTAAAATATGCGGAAAATATTTTTTACTGATTAAAACTTCTCCCACCCAAGGCAATTCTTCAAGTTTTTGCTTAAGATCGTAGATATTTATTTTAAGCATATTTGCACCCCGTTGCAAATTTAACTTATCAATAACATCTTGTTTTTCTGTGCGATTTCTTCCACTAATAACCACATCTTCCAAAACCAATCCTTGTTTGCCGCACCAATCATAAAAATTATCCAATACCAAGTTGATTTGTTTATTTATCAAATCGCCCCTAAAAATAACGATAGCACCGGCAAGCAACCAAATTATACACAAAAACATACTTAAGCCTACCAGTCTTTGCGGCCATTCTCGCTCTAACTTTATGATATTTTCCGATGAAGTCATTTTTTTATCTGCCATGACCTATTTAGCAATCCCCATTTTTTTGACTTCCCATTCCAATGTAATAGAAGTATTTTCTTTTACTTTTTTAATAATTTCTTCTCCCAAATTTTCTATATCTGCAGCCGTTGCATTTCCGGTATTTACCAAAAAATTACAATGCTTATCCGAAACTTTGGCGCCATTAATTTCAAGCTCAGCACAACCTGACTTTTTAATAAGTTCCCAAGCTCGCAAGCCTTCCGGATTCTTAAATGTTGATCCTGCTGTTTTGACATTATGTGGCTGAGTATTCATACGATATTGCTTATATTCATCTAATATTTTTTGCGTAATTTCCGGTTCTTGAGCATTAACTTTCAGTGTTAATGAAGTAATAATCCAATCATCCGGAAACAAACTATGACGATAACTTAATGACAAATCCTTAGCCGGTATATTTTTAACTTCTCCATTACCGTTTATTATTGTAGCACCGATTAACACATCTTTCAGCTCTTTTCCGAAACAACCGGCGTTTGTTCGGACAGCTCCTCCCAAATGACCGGGAATAGAAGTCAAAAACTCAAGTCCCCCCAATTTATTTTCCAGCAATATTTTTTTCAATTGCGAATTTCGCATACCGGCACCACAAGTGATTTCCCCTTCACTTATTTGCCATTTTTTATAAAACTTGCTGTCTAACTTGATTACTACTCCCGGTATTCCCCCATCTCTTACCAATAAATTTGATCCGCCGCCTATAATACATATCGGCAAATTATAAGGTTTTGCTTTTAGGAACCAACTCAAATCATCATCATCTTCCGGATAATACATTACTTCTGCCGGACCACCCACACCAAACCAAGTATGTTTAGACATCATTTCATTGCACAGATATTTACCTCTAACTTCCGGTAATATAGATAACAAAGAACTCTTATTTTTTTTCTTAAGTCCCAACATATCAGTCTCCTTAGCTTCTTATTATTCTTTTTTCAATCGCATCGGCTAATCTTTTTGCAGCATCGGTAATTCCTACAGAATGAGCAGATTTAGACATCTGTTTAAGTTTGTTTTCATCAGTTAATAATTCTTCTAAAACATTTTTTAGCATGTTTGCGTCAAAATCCTTTTGCGCAATAACCAAACCTGCCTTTGCAGCTTGAATTTCCGCTGCATTAGAAGTTTGATGATCATCTGCTGCCGTTGGAAGCGGAATCAGAACGGACGGAACACCGGCTGCCGTTAATTCTGCTACGGAAGACGCACCCGAGCGAGAAATAATAATATGAGTAGTCGCATACAAATCAGCCATATTTTCAAAAAAACTGCTCACAATAACTTTATCCGCGCATTTCTTATATTGATTCAATATATTATCTTCGTCACCTTTACGACATTGTTGATATATTTTCATTTTAGATAACAATTTTTCCGGCAACATTTCAACTGCCTGCGGAACAACTTCACCAAAAACTTTAGCTCCTTGACTTCCCCCTAAAACCAAAATTTGAATATTCTTAGAAAATGACGGATATAAATTATTTTTCAAATTGGCAATAGATGTCCTTATCGGCATTCCTACTACAATATTTTTATCTGATGACGGAGCATATTTCACGTTATTAAAACTTTGCGCACACAATTCTGCATAACGACTCAAAAATCTGTTTGTACGACTCATTACAGAATTTTGTTCATGAATTACCAAATCTGTGCCGGATAAAATTGCCGCCACACATGCCGGAAAAGAAGCATAACCGCCAAACCCCACAACACAAATCGGTTTATATTTCCAAACCACCCACAAAGCCTGCAAGATTCCTACACAAAGTCTCAAAATACTTTTAA
Source organism: Alphaproteobacteria bacterium (assembly GCA_017457005.1). GTDB lineage: Bacteria > Pseudomonadota > Alphaproteobacteria > RF32 > CAG-239 > CAZU01. The sequence continues at coordinate 9,837 of JAFTII010000026.1, forward strand.
TCTTAAATAATTTTGACTTACCGACTATTCCTCCGGATAAAACTGCAACATTTGGAATTTGCCCCAATTTCCCCTTATAATTATCTTTTCCGCGCTGATCCGTAATTAACATTAAACGATACCCGCGTACTGACAATTCTTCAGCTAAAGCTTCTGCCGGATAAACATGTCCGCCTGTTCCGCCTGCAGTCAAAATAATTAACGGTTTTTCCTTTTTCATATCAGTCATCTTGATCCTCTGCATGCACATTTTTGCGCGTTATTGCCAATAACATTCCCATAGCCAAAGCATTACCCAATAAAGATGATCCGCCATAAGATATAAATGGCAATGCCATACCTTTAGTCGGCCCCAAATGAAGCGTGGAAGCCATATTTATTATTCCTTGCAAACCAAAGCTGGCAGCCAACCCTGAAGCTGAAAGTACAATAAATAAATTATTATCTTTCATTGATATTAGAAATGAACGAATAACAATAAACGCATACATCATCACAATTGCCAAACACACTATCATTCCATATTCTTCGCCTGCTACAGAAAAAATAAAATCAGTATGAGCATCCGGAATATGTATTTTAACCACTCCTTCTCCCGGACCTGTTCCGAATACACCGCCATTTTCAAATGCTGCTATAGACTTGCTGACTTGATAGCTCAAATTATTTTCTCCGGCTAAATACTGATGGATACGAGCTTGAACATGGGGTAAAAGCAAATATGCCGTACCAAAAGCCATAATAAACAGCGCCCCTAAACCGCAAAGCAACCATATAGGCATACCCGCCAAAAAAAACTGAAAGACCCAAATTGTTGCTACAACAACAGACATTCCCACATCAGGTTGTAATATTAGCAACAGTAATGTAAACAAAAACAATCCGGCTGATAATGCATTGCCCGGAAAGTCTTGATATTTTTTTCTTCCTTCAAACAACCATGCCGCAACAATAATAAAAGTAGGTTTAATAAATTCAGATGGCTGTAACGAAAAACCTCCCAAAGACAACCACCGAGTCGCACCTTTTGTTTCTTGCCCCCAAAATAAAGTCAATATCATTAAAATTGCCGCCACAACATACCCTATGACACCGGTTCTGCGAACGGTTTTCAAATTTTGAACGGAAAGTAACAACATAAAACCGTATGCAAAAGGAAGAAAGAAGAAATGCCGTTTAATAAAATGAAAACTTCCATATCCTATTTTGGTGGCTACTGCAGGAGATGCCGAAAAACTCAACAAAGCACCCACCACAATAATCGCCGTTACAAAAATCAATAGCGGTTTATCTATTGTCCACCACCAATTTGCTAAAACACTCCTATTATTACGAGAAAACACAAACACTGATTTTATCCCTTTTATTTATGAATGATAGCCAAAAAACCGACAACCGCCAAAATTAAACCAATAATCCAAAATCTTATAACCACTCTTGTTTCCGGCCATCCGCATTGTTCAAAATGATGATGTATAGGTGCCATCTTAAAAAATCGCTGTCCACCGGTTTTCTTAAACCAAAAAACCTGTATCATAACCGACAAAGCTTCGGCCACAAAAATAAACCCTACAATTGCCAATAAAATTTCATGCTTAAGCATAACTGCAATCGTTCCCAAATACGCTCCAAGTGCTAAAGAGCCGGTATCGCCCATAAACACCTTTGCCGGAGAAGCATTAAACCACAAAAATCCCAAGCATCCGCCTATTACCGCCGCACAAGTCACGGCGACTTCTGCCGCATGAGGGATTGGCAAAATATAATATTCCGACACCAAATCAGTGCCACAAATATAAGCAATAACCAAAAATACCGGAAGCACCAAAACCATTAATCCGGAAGCCAAACCGTCTAAACCATCTGTCAAATTAACTGCGTTAGATGCGCCGGCAATAACCACCATTGCAAACGGAATATAAAACCAACACAAATTCACCGATAAGTTTATAAAAAACGGAAATGTTAATACAAATCTTGTTGTCTCCGGTGTGCAATAAGATATCACAATCACAGAAATTAAAGCGGTAGAAAATTGCAACAATAATTTCATTTTAGCCGTCATAGCATTAGATGTTTGTTTAGTAACCTTCGTATAATCATCAATCAAACCAACAAACCCATAAACAACAAGCACTAATATTGTTACCCAAACCAACAAATTAGATAAATCAGCACACAACAATATAGAAACTATTGAACCGCCTAGAATCAACAAACCACCCATAGTAGGGGTCCCTTTCTTGGTCTCTAAATGGCTCTTAGGACCACATTCTCTTATCGGTTGTCCTTTTTTTTGGTGCAAATGCAAAAAATTTATAACTCGCTCACCACAAGATAACGCCAATATTAACGCCACAAAAAATGCCATAAAGCAACGACAATAAACAGTATTAAGATATTCCGGAGCTGATAGAACATTAAAAAGATATTGTAGCATTATACCTGTTCCTATAAAAAAATTAAAGTTAATGCTACTATATTCTTTTAAACTTAAATAAATCTTAAAAGAAAACAATTTTCAGAAACTAATCTGATATTTAAAAAGCATCATCCGGTTATAACTCGTAATTGCTAAGTTGTGTACTTTGATATTTATTACAAGTTATTTTACCTAACAATGATAATCGTCAAAAATGCTATTAGTTGTCGGCCATGAAGCATCTCTTTCAAGTTGAGTACCTGCAAAAGCACCGGATGTATAATCCCATCGCATATCATTAGGTTTGATGGGAGTAACACCGGTCAAAGCAGAACAACCTCTAAACATACACTTTATTGTTGTTAAAGTAACCGGAAGTGCCGGTAGAGGCGATTGCAAATTGGTGCAACCATCAAACATAAAATTAGCATTTTGTAAGTTTGTCGGCAATGAAGTAAGCTTTCTAAGTCCTGTACAGTCCTTAAACATACTATAAGCAACAGTAATTCCTCCCCATTCATCAGGACCTTCGGTTAACCCCGTACATCCGTTAAACATGAATCTCCCGGTCTCAAGAGTAGATGGCAAATTAGGTACTTTCCCTGTTAATTTAGTACAATTTTGAAACATATAATCAGCATCTCTTGTTCCTCCCCAGTTGTCAGGAAATTCAGTTACATTTGTTGATGCAAACATATAATTAGCACCTTTTAATGTGGAGGGTAAATCAGGAATCTTTCCGGTTAAACCCGTACAACCAAGATACATATTATTCGCACTTGCCAAATTAGCCGGGAACGGAGGTATTGTTCCAGTTAATCCGTTGCAAGATTGAAACATGGAGGCTGTAATCGTTAAAGAATCAGGTAGAGATGGTACACTTCCTGTTAATCCGTCACAATTATAAAACATATCGTTAGCAGACATTATCTTTGTAGGTAATACAGGAAAACTTCCGGTTAAACTGCTACAATTATAAAACATACCAATAGCATATAGTAGTTTAGATGGTAATGTCGGAATATTACCGGTTAAACTGCTGCAATTATAAAACATGTAAGATGTACTTGTTAATGTGGATGGAAGGGATGGAATGTTGCCTGTTAATTGGGTACAATTCATATATAATCCGGGTGCCTCAATTATGCTAGAAGGTAATTTACTGGGAATTACACCGGTAACTTCGCTACAATCCTTAAAAACAGTACGCAGACCATCACCTAAGTATAACAAGGAATCCAAATCAACACTTAATATTTGTGTAGGATAACTATTAGTTAGTTTACTTACGTAGAAATAGGGGGAATTACCGGTAATTATAATTTGGTACTCTCCGACTTTTGAATAAGTATGTGTTGGCGCAGATGTATTAGTATAGTTTTGTATGTTTCCATCTCCCCAATCAACAGTAAAACTATTTTTCGTCCCGTTGTATAAGGTTATTCCTCCACTGGCAGAAGTCACTGATAATACAAATGCTATTGCGTTACTGATAGGCTGACAACTGCCGTCTTTTAACATATATCCGATACTGCAACCGGTAACTTTATATGTAGTGGTATTATTTCCGCACCCAATAGTACAAGCTGAACATTTAGAATTTGCAGGACACGCAGATGATGATGTGATTTTGTAACTTGAACAATCTTTAGGAGCGCATACACAAGATGTTCCGCTAAGGGTATAACCTGTATTACACTTAGATATTTTATACTTCTTAGTACTATCTCCACAGCCGACGGTACAATTAGTACAAGTGGCATTGGCAGGACAAGAAGTCAGCGTATAAGCCGAACAGTCGGTTGGTACACAGGTCTTTCCGACTTCACAC
>JAFTII010000027.1 GCA_017457005.1 Alphaproteobacteria bacterium
AAAAGAAAAAACAACAAGGAGAGAAAAGATGAAAAAATTAGCAATATTAAGCCCGTTAGTAATACTGATGGCGTCAACATCTTTAGCGCAGGACAGTTGTATCGTGCGCCCTTCTTGTGCCGATATGGGTTACACCAAAACTGAAAGCCAATGTGAAGGAAAAGACAGTATTAAATGTCCTTTTGACTTAACAGCTTTGTTTTGTCATGAAAATGAATCCTCAGAAATAGAACCTGATCCCGAACCTATTGAATGTGACTTTGGATATTTATCTCAAAATGGTGAATGTCTTAAAATTGATAACGCAATTGCTTTTGTATTATCCGTAAATGCTAACGAAGGATCCATCAAACTTTATACCGGCACAACTTCCGGAGGATACAAGATAGATTGGGGGGATGGTACAATAGAAGATTCACTTACAACGGATTATCCATCCCATAACTATGCAGATATTGGAGAATATCAAATTGTTATAACAGGTAACGTTCCTAGATTTTATATATCATCCTTATCCAACAGCTACCCTATTGAAATATTAAATCTTGATTTGGATACAGTAAAAAGTTATTCTAAAGAAAGTAACGTGGGTACATTTGTGAATTGTGAAAATGTTGTAGGATACATGCCTGATGAAATATCTCCCAATGTTACAAATGCTAAAAATATGTTTTTAGGTTGCAATAAATTATCAGGAACAATACCACCTCTTCCAAATCGCTTAGTCAATGCTGAAGGAATGTTTAAAAGTTGCAATAATTTAACAGGAAGTATTCCTGAACTCCCCTCAACTTTAACAAACACTAACAGTATGTTTTATGGTTGCTCTAAATTAACAGGAAATATTCCTGAACTCCCCTCAACTTTAACAGACGCTAGCAGTATGTTTTTTGGTTGTTCCAGTTTAAACGGAACAATACCCAACATTCCTAATCTATTAACTTCAGGATATCAGATGTTTAGAGGATGTAACAATTTAACAGGAAATATACCTGAACTGCCAAGCGGTTTGACAAATGCTTTAGAGATGTTTAGTGGTTGCTCTAAATTAACTGGTTCAATTCCAACCTTACCATCAACACTAACAAATGGAGAAGCAATGTTTCAAGGTTGCTTAGAATTGACCGGTTCAATTCCAACATTACCGGCAAATCTTCGTAATGGTAATGAAATGTTTAATGCTTGCCGTAATTTAACTGGTAATATTACTGAATTACCTTCCAGTCTATATTATGCGAAATATATGTTTTCCTATGCTTCAGGTTTAAGCGGTATATCGCCAGCTAAACCATCCGGATTATATAATACTTACTGTACAGATATTTTTGCAAATACACAAGTTACCAACGATGGTTCTTGGCCGGATGATGCTTGGTAAAAGCAACTCTCAAAAAACCGCAATTCTTTTGAATTGCGGTTTTAAGATTCTAAGATGCCCGATATAAAATCAAGCAATCATCAGCATCAAGCTTATTGAGCTGCAGTTGCCTTCTGACATAATCGGCAAATTTCTTTTTGCACTGATGGTGTGAACCGGAACGACAAGCTGTACGACAAAGTCGGTTAACCAACTTCTTAGCCTCTTCACTGGCTTGAATTTTTCCGTTATTAATACGATTCTGCAACCATTTGCACCCATACGTAACTTGCTCTGGAGTATTTTCCACATTAAGATACATCACAAGAAATGTATCACCATTACGGGAATTAAGCCTCAGCAATGTTTCAAAAGCGACAGGATTATTTTCATCGCGTTTTGCAATAATAAAAAATTTTTCCATAATATAATTAATAATTTGTGTGAATAAACAAGTTATTATCACAATTAATCTATTATTGCAAGCACTTTTTTAGACAAAACCATAAACAAAAAAGCAGAATCATTTTGATTCTGCTTTTTTGATAGAAAATCTATTTCGCAAACTCCTCTTGAAGTATGCAGAAATTTTGTTCTTGGCTATCACCTTGGGGAACCACAATTGTTATTTGCTCAACAAAATGTTCTCCCTTATATGATTCCATGGCATCTTTTAAGGCCTCAACAAAGTCCTTAATATTCAAGCCATCGCTGACACAAAGCGGCACCATAGCAATTCGCTTGACACTATATTCACGAGCGCGAACAAAAGCACCAAACAAACCGCTACGAACAGATGCTTTCATAAGAGCGTAATCCTTATTTTGGTTACGGCATACAATACAAATTATCTGTTTTGCATTGCCTCCGGAAGAATCCATAAAGATAGCCACTCCCTGATTAAGAGGTGTTTTGGCATATTGCTGACGCAAACGCAATTCAACAAATTTACCGACCCCCTTAGCTCCTGCATGTTCAACTTCATAACGTTCCTTATCCGGACTATTGTGAAGTGAATTAAAAGCTAAAACATAGGCATCAGTTTTCTCTTCACTGAGCTTGCCCTTCTTAACAAATATCTCCATAACAATAATTATTTAGTAATTGTGATAGTAATTTAATAACTTCAACAAAACTAATATAAATTATAAAAAAAGCAAGCAATTTTACCAATTATCAGCATTTATTTTATTTATGCCACAGCCTGTTTCCTACATAATCTTTTATATTTACGATTCGCAAACCAGGATACAAATATATTGCCAAAGCACCATTTTTATTATCTATCAAGGCATTATCCACCCAAACATGCCCTTTAGGATCAATTTTCACAACATCTTTATATATACAAAAATCATTTTTACATACTAATTCTAACCAATCTGATTTTATATCTTTTCCGGACATTATTTTTTTTAATTCTTGTTTGTATTTATCGGAAATCGGTTTTGAAGCAGTTTTTTCCATCCAAAAATGTTTGATAAAATTATTTCCTCGCGATGGCAAGATAACCATATTATTATCATTACCTTTAAGTGCGATAACTTTACCGTCATCAGATATCAATACATCCGGAAGTTGTACATCACAAACACTAAGCGCTCCCAAAACAATCAAAGCACTTCCCCACCAACGCCAATTTCTCTCCCAAATACATAACCACAAACCGCCAAATACAATCAATATAAAACCCCATAACGGCGGTGACAAAATTTGAATAGAAGCACTATCCCAACTGCTAACCCATAAAGTTATATTATTCAGCCAATTTACACCCCAACCGACAACCTCCAAAAAACATCTCTCCAATCCCAAAGGCATAAATATTAAAGCAAACAATGTAAAAGGCATAATTAACAAACCGATTATCGGACCGGATAAAAGATTCGCTACCGTAGTATAAATCGCAATACGATTAAAGTGATAAACGGCAAATGGTAGTGTCGCAACACTTGCCACCAAATCGGCTATAACGATTCCCAATAAATAGACCGTTAAAATTTTTAATCCTTTCATAAATACGCTATCGTTTTTGTCTTTTAACCAATTTGATAATTTGTTTGCAAATTTTTCATAAAATGCAATTAGCGCAATTACCGCCGCAAAAGACATCTGAAAACTTGCCCCGACAAGCGCTTCAGGAGTTATCAACAACACTCCGAATGCAGCCCAAGCTACAGAATACATAGAAACCGCTTTACGATTAAATAATACCCCCATCAAAACAATCGTAGTCATAATAAAAGCTCTTTGCACCGGAACTCCGGCTCCGGATATCAACAAATATACAGAACTCATTACAAATGCAAAACCTACCGCTATTTTTTTACTATCAAACCTCAGGGCCAGATTAGGAATAAAAGCCATGATAAGACGTACAAAAAAGAACATTAAACCGCTAATCAAGCTCATGTGTAAACCTGATATAGATAAAAAATGAGCCAAACCTGAATTACGATATGCCTCAATACATTTTTTACTTATTCCGCTTTGTTCTCCTGCCACTATAGCTGCAACCACTGCCGCATCATCACCGCCTAAAATCTTATAAATACGATTAACTATGGATTTTCGCCAATTCCTGATTTTTTCTCTCAAATTATCACTCAAACTTGTAGCGTCTTTGCAATCTGTTTTATAAGCATGTGTCAAAGCAAAGCCATTACCTGAAATATTTTTGAAAAAAGAATTTCTATCAAATTGAAAACCCTGAACAATTTGACTTTGTGGCGGTGGCATTATTTTTGCCACCATCTCTACACATTGCCCTACCATAAAATCATTATCTTTTTGACGCAATGTTATACGAAAACGTCCTAAAATATCTTGTTCATCAAAATTTTTAATTTTTCCTAAAACAAAACGCATTTTGCCGTTTTGATTATAATCAATTTCTTGAATTTGTCCTTGTACATAAGTTTTGGTTTCATTAATCATATAAATTTCGGAAGATAAATAAATTGCACGCAACTGCACCCATCCGAAACCTGATACCAAAATCGCCGATACTCCGATAATTCTCAAAATAATCGGATTAGACTTAAACAACAATGCCGCTACAATCAAAAACTCCATTATACCGAGAGTTATCCATTTAGACGGCTCAAACGGCAACATAAAATATATACCTATTCCGCAACCGAACAACACCGGAAACCATAATGGCCAACGGGATTTTTCTAAATCAGCTTGCCTGCGTATATATATCCAAAAACTTCTAAACATAAAATCACTTTAATTGATATAAATTGTTTTTGCAATATTTTAACAATTATATTATTATCAACAACAAGGAGATTAACATGAAAAAAATATTACCGATACTTGCCCTGATAAGCCTAATTCCCTTAAATACAAATGCAAAAGTTACCCCTTTGGCAGATTGGCAATCTGAGCTTTCCAGCCGAGTAAATGAACCACAAGAAAACACCATAACTTGTGAAGAAAAATGCGATGGGTATAGTATTACCACCACATACTGTTATGGCTATGGAGAAGTATTGGAAGCTTGCCCCGTAACAGGATGCTCTTATTATTTCAAATGTGTGCCGCAACAATAACTATTGGCGAGAAATATATTCCAAAATAAAATCAGCCGCATTTTCGCTTGGAGTTTGCTTGCCGTTACTTAAAGTATCTTTTACTTTGGCAAACCCTTCCATTTCTCGCTCATACAAATCTTTTTTCTTTAATAACTCCAATGCCGTATGAGTAATTGTTCCGGATGTGCATTGCTCTTGTAACAATTCAGGAACGACCAACCTGCCAAGCATTATATTAGATAAATTAACAAACTGAATTTTCATAATTTTACTGACAATCCAAGCCGTTAAAGCTGAAACCTTATATGCTACCAAATGAGGGATATGACAAATTGCTAACTCTAAAGCAACCGTTCCGGAAGCAGCAATCGCAATTTCCGAGGCCTGAAAAGCATTATATCTGTCTGTTTGTGTTTCCACTACCAAAATCGGCAATCTGCTCTCAACAACCATAGATTTAACGCGATTAGACACCGTTTTTACAGTTGGAATAACAAAGTAAAAATTATTGTCATGTTCTAATAAATTTTTAGCAACATCAGTAAACACCGGCAACAACTTGGCAACTTCATTTTTTCTGGATCCGGGAAGAAGAGTAATAATTTTTTTATCATTACCGATACCGTATTGTTTTCTGAACATTTTTCCGTCAGCATGCAATGCTTCACTCTCAATAACCGGATGCCCCACAAATACCGTTTCCAAATTATAAGGTGTAAAATATTTTGGCTCTTGTGGCAATAATGTCATTAAGGCATCTATATATTTATACATTGTACGAGCTCGTTTTTTCTTCCAAGCCCAAACTTGTGGAGCAACATAATGTATTTGTGGGATTCCCGTTTTAAGCTTACGCAAACGTTTATGAACACGAGCGCAAAAGCTCCAACTATCAATTGTAATTACCACATCAGGCTGAACTCTTACTATATCATCAACCGTATTTTTAATATGTCTCAATACCTTAGGAATACTGGGAATAACTTCAACCAAACCCATTATTGCCAAATCTGAAATATCAAATAAAGAGTTGAGGCCTTCGGCTTCCATAGTATCGCCACCCAAACCGAAAAACTCCACATTATTTTTGGTCTTAGAGCGTAATGCTCTCATTAAACGAGATCCCAACAAATCTCCTGACGGTTCGCCGGCAATCAGATATACTTTCAATTTTTCAGATTTTTTCATCAGGGGTAACTCCCATCACAAAAATACCATATTTATCAGCTAATTTAATAACTTCAGCTTCATCAACAATCAAACTGTTACCACTATGCACTACAATTCCTTGCAAGCCGCTTTCTTTAGCTCTTTCAACCGTGCGTGTTCCGATAGTAGGCAAGTCAATACGCATATCTTGTTGCGGTTTGCGTAATTTTACCAATACACCCCCCTCACCTTTACGACGATAACCGCCACAACGACGGATCAGCTCATCTGTGCCTTCAATTCCTTCAACTCCCAAAACCAATCCTTGTTGAACTACAACAGCTTGTCCCACATCAAGACGTCCTAATTCTAACGCCACTTCCATTCCTCGTTGAATATCAGCCAAGGCTTGTTTATTAGGCTTACATTTACCCATTACCCCTTTTTTGGCAAGCAAATCTATCATAACCTCATGCACGCCCTTGACTTTCATTCCTTCAGATTCAATTTCAGAAACAAGCGCACGTAAAATACCATCATCACCTAAAGATTTTGCACCTATTTTTGCAAAAAAAGCCGTTGTTCTGATGTCAGGAACCAGATCAAAAAAACTCGGTCTGCGGATAGTTCCGATCATAATAACATCTTGGACTTTTTCATCTGAAAAGCGCTTAAAACCTGTTCCGGCCTGACCAATCCTAATCCATTGATGAGGTATCCCTGAATTTTCACTAAAAAAAGATTTATCAGCATTACCTTCTATTGCTAAAACAAAAAAATCTTGTCCTTTCTGCTGACAGTGACGAATCAGTTGTGCCGGTATGCTACCGCCACCGGCAATAATACCTAATTTACGAGTTTCAGAAGTCATTTGAACCTTACCGACAATTATTCTGCAGTCATAATCTTACGTCTGCCTGCTAATGATACATTAATAAAAGCAAGCTGTTCCATAATCATGGCATTGTCTTTATATTTTTCTTTGGCGATGGCTAATCTTTCTTCCAATGTTCCTTCTCTGCCTTTGAATATATACATAAATGCCTTAGTAATAGATTTTACGGTCCGTTCGTCAAAACCGCTGCGTTTTAACCCGATAATATTTAGTCCTCTTAACTTACCTCTGTCTCCGGTAACAATTGCAAAAGGTATAACATCTCTGTCAACACCGGTCATACCGCCAATCATAGTTTTGCGTCCGATACGGCAAAATTGATGAACAGCAGAATTTCCGCCCAAAATCACACCGTCACCCAAACGTACATGCCCTGCTATAACCGCATTATTAGTCATAATAACATTATTACCGACAACGCAATCATGAGCAATATGCGAATTAACCATAAACATTCCATCATCTCCCACCCGAGTAATCATTTTTTCAGGTTCTTCACCCGGAAGCGGATTTTGCCCCTTAGGAGTACCGCAATGCATAGTAACATTTTCTCTGATAACATTACGTTTACCGATAACTAACTTAGCTCCTTCCAAAAATTCATTACCGTGATCTTGCGGACCGCTTCCTAATACAGCTCCGGGAAACACCACCGTATCATCACCGATTGTTGTATCACCCATAACGGAAACACGAGCTAAAAGACGAACATTTTCGCCGATTTTGGCTTTTGAAGATATCCAACAAAAAGGACCTATTTCTGCGGTTGAAGCAATTTGAGCGCCTTCTTCAATAACTGCTGAGGGATGAATTTTTGCCATAATTATTATTCCTTAAATAAAAGTTAGTTCATACCTACAAACTAGAAAAAAATTTTATGCAAGTAAAAACACTTAATATTTCATTTTAGAAACAATTTATTTATGACTTTGCAATTAGTTTAACCTAAAGCAACATCTCATCACACTTCGGCTTGTCCGGAGTATTTTTTATTCAGATTGTCCGAATAAGTCGGACAAAGGCACCTAATCCCTAATGCTTTTCTCTGTCCACCGTCTTCAATAAAGGTTTGACACTTTAATTTTATTATGTTATCCTGATAATTGGAAAAGGATGAGGATAACATAATGCGAAAGATATGTGTCATTTCGCTGTTATTGGCTTGTGTGATCGTTAATATCGCATTAG
>JAFTII010000028.1 GCA_017457005.1 Alphaproteobacteria bacterium
CATTTTCTTATGATGAAGAAGATATTTGTTATTTGAGTTGTGAAGATAGCACACCTTATTACAAACATATCTGTTGTGCGATAAATTATTATGATCCCGATAATTATTGGTGCGACACATATTGTGGCTAGTCATTAGTGATTAGGATGTCATTGTTCGTGTTATTCGGACAATCTCAAAAAGATACTCCGGATAAACCGGAGTATGACAAGGAAGACGAAAAGAAAAAAACAACAAGGAGAAAAAAGATGAAAAAATTAGCAATCTTAAGTCCGTTAGTAATACTGATGGCGTCAACATCTTTAGCGCAGTACAGTTGTATCGTGCGCCCTTCTTGTGCAGATATGGGTTACACCAAAACCGAAGCTGATTGTAGCGGAAAGACAACCCTCAAATGCCCGTTTGACCTCACAAAAGTTAGTTGTGAAGATGACCAAGAAAATAATACCCTACAAAACGATATTGCTAATTTTTTCAATGTAAATAATATATTAACAGATAAAATCAGCAATTTATTTATAGAAGTAGGATCAATATCAGGTAGCACTACAAACCGTTTTTATATGGCTCCATATCCTTTTTGCTCACTTGCTGATGGTTTTGACGCCGATATTCCCGCGGCTACTCCAACTTGTTACTCCAAAGGAAATATTATTTATTCAACTAGGTATAATGAAAATAACCATTCTATCATTCCAATTGATAAATTCAGACCACAAAATAAATGTGAAGATGGTGATTATTACTATGAAGATGACACTTGTTCCGGATTTAAATTTAGCTCTAAAACCCCTATCGGTGTTGTGATAGACAGCAACAAACATTTAGTAGCCGGACTTAACATTATAGAAGATCAATATTGGGGATTCAATAAAGATGATGGCTCAACGGAAAATATACCTAACGTTACAGATGTTACCGACGGCCAAACTGATATTGATTTTAACGGAAAAGAAAACACCAATGCTATAGTCAGCGCTTATCCGAATAGTGAAGATTTCTTCGCGAATATTTGTTCTTCTCTTACCCTCGGTGGAAAAGAGTGGTACCTTCCTGCTGAAGGAGAACTAAGAACATTTTGTAATAAAGATATGTATATTGCTGGTAGAATATTAGAAGTCTTTCGTTGTGTTTTAGAAGATTCAGAAAGTGATACATGTTCGTCAATGTCAGCATATTCACACGTTTTAAAAAGTTCAACCGAAGTTGCCAATTCAACTACTGATCATTACAGCATAAAATTATCCCCAGGCAGAGACTTTAAAATACATTGTACATCATACCAAAGTAAAAAAACAAGCTCCGCAGACGCCTTATGTATGTTCAAATATTAAATAGCAAAATAAAAAGCCATTTCATGAAGAAATGGCTCTTTTTGTTACTATTTAGCTATCCCTAAGTTGGGCATCAAATTTAGCCTTAATCGCCTGCTCCACCTTATTCATTAACACTTCAATATCAGCATCACTAAAAGTGCTTTCCAACGGTTGAAATGTAATCGCTAATGCAAGTGATTTTTTGCCCTCCGGAAGATTTTCTCCCTCATAGACATCAAACACCCGAACATCAGTAATATGGTTCTTATCAGCATTCCTAGCCGCCATAACAACATCTATTGCGCGGACATCTTTATTCACGACAAAAGCCATATCTTTATCTAAAGGTTGAAACAACGATAATTCCAGTTTTTTACGAGCTTTATCTGCTCCCCCTCTTGGCAACGGAATATTGTCCATAATCACTTCAAATGCAACAACCTTTTGCTTTAAGCCAAACTTTTTAAGCACATTCGGATGTAACTCCCCAAAATATGCCAATACATTTTTGCCTAGTCGTAAAACTCCGCTACGGCCGGGATGATAATAACTCGGTGCATCTGTTGTAATTTGAGCATTTTCAAAAGGTCCGTTTGCTGCTGCAATTACTGCCAACGCATCTGCCTTCGCATCAAACACATCATAACTGCGAACATCACCGCTCCAATGCTTCTTGCTTGTTTGTCCGGATCTGATACCACCGGCAACCAGGTTTTGTTCTTTAGGTTTACGACCATAAAACTCAGGTCCGACTTCAAATAAAGAAACATTAGCATAACCTCTGGCTATATTATTTTTTAACCCCAAAAGCAGATTAGGTAATACCGAAGGACGCATAATATCTAATTCGGAAGTTATCGGATTACAAAGAGCTACTTTTTCCTTACCATTAAGAAACATCTCAGCATTCTTAGAATCCGTAAAACTCCATGTAACCGTTTCCAGCATTCCTCTGGCAGCCAATTCATGTTTAACCGTTATTACTCTGCGTTGAGCCGATGTCAAAACTTGCTTAGGGAAAGCATCACAAGGTAAAGTCTTTGCCGGAATAGCATCCAGACCAACCATTCTGACAACTTCTTCAACCAAATCATGTTCGCCGTCAATATCTCCTCGCCATGTTGGAGAAACTGCTTTAATTTTATCCTTTTCAACACTGACTTCAAAACCGAGTTTTGTAAGAATTTCAACAATTCTATCCGTTGAAACATCAATTCCAACAAAATTTTTAATTCTTTCCGGTCTGATATAAGCGACTTTGGGTTCACATTTTTCTTCTCCGACAATTATTTGTTTTGAAGCTTCACCACCACAAATATTCAAAATAAGCTGTGTTGCATAATCTGAGCCCATAACATTAGACATTGGATCAACCCAGCGTTCATAACGATACCTGGAATCAGAATCAATCTGAAATTTTCTTCCTGTACGAGCAATACATTCCGGCGCAAATAAAGCACATTCTAAAAATACATTACATGTATCTTCCGTACATCCTTTTTCTGCACCTCCCATAATTCCGCCCAAACACTGAACTCCGTCATCATCACAAATACCTAAAGATTGATTATCAAGAGTATATTCTTTATCTTCTAAAGATATAAATTTTTCTCCCTCTTTAGCCATTCGTACACAAATGTTACCTTTAATCTTATCGGCATCAAAAACGTGTAAAGGACGAGCTAAGTCATAATTAATATAGTTTGTAATATCAACCAAAGGCGAAATTGTGCGCAAACCTATCGCTGTCAATCTGTCTTTCATCCATTTAGGTGTATCTGCCTTATTATTAACATTACGAATATATCGCCCCACATAAGTCGGACACGCTTTGAAATCTTCAACAGTTACATTTATTGGCGATTTGAATTCGTTGTTTTGGCTTGATATTTTCAAAGGCTTTAATTTTCCCAAACCGGCGGCTGCCAAGTCTCTGGCAACACCTCTAACGCCCAAGCACTCTGCTCTGTTAGGAGTAATTGCAATTTCAATTACTGGATCCGTATTTAATACATCTGCTATATTAAGCCCCAAAGGCGTATCTTCCGGCAAAATTATAATTCCGTTGTGGTCTTCTCCTATTCCCAATTCTTTTTCAGAACACATCATTCCGAAGCTTTCAACGCCTCTGATTTTTCCAACCTGTATCTTTTCGCCAAAAGCAGGTATCAACGTACCAACCGGAGCCAAGACACCAACCATCCCCAATTTGACATTAGGAGCTCCACAAACAATCTGTAATGTTTCTTTTCCGGTATTAACCTTCAAAATATGCAGATGGTCAGAATCAGGGTGGTCTTGCAAATCTTCAACTTTTGCTGTAATAAAACCTGATAACTCTTTGGCAGGATTTAAAATTTCCTCAACTTCCAAACCTATTCCGGTCAAGGTTTGAGCTATTTCATCAACACCGGCATTTGTATCCAAATGCTCTTTTAACCAAGATAATGTAAATTTCATCGTGCTGCTCCTCCGTTATTGCTCAGACCACCGGTCATAGAAGACTCATCTAATGGCAAAAATCCATAATGTTTCAACCAACGTACATCAGATTCAAAAAATGTACGCAAATCAGGAATACCATACTTTAACATCGCTAAACGATCTATTCCTACCCCAAAAGCAAACCCTTGATATTCATCCGGATCTATTCCGCCTGCTCTCAACACATTAGGATGTACCATTCCACATCCTAAAATTTCAAGCCAATCTGTACCGGCTCCGATTTTAAGTTCAGTTTTACTTTTCTTGCATCCGATATCCATTTCCGCAGATGGCTCCGTAAACGGAAAATATGATGGACGATAACGTACCGGAATATCATCTAACTCAAAAAAAGCTTTCACAAAATCATACAAACAACCTTTAAGATGTGCCATCGTAATATTTTTATCAATTACCAATCCTTCCACTTGATGAAACATCGGAGTATGAGTAGCATCATAATCAGAACGATATGTTCTTCCCGGTGCAATAATTCTTATTGGCGGTTTTTTATTTTCCATTGTTCTGATTTGAACCGGAGAAGTATGAGTTCTGACAACATAACTATCATCAAAATCAGCACTTTCCGGATTAGGAACATAAAAAGTATCTTGCATTTGTCTGGCCGGATGGTTTGCCGGCATATTTAAAGCATTAAAATTATGGAATTGATCTTCAATATCCGGACCTTCTGCAACTTCAAATCCCATTTCTCCGAAAATTGATACAACTTCTTCATAAATTTTTGAAACAGGATGAATCCTACCCTGGTTTTCAGGTCTTATCGGAAGAGTTACATCTATTCTTTCGGCTTCAAGCTTTGCATTAAGTTCAGCTGTTGCTAAAGCTTCTTTTTTGGTCTCTAAAGCATTTTCAATTTCTGTTTTTAAGATATTGAGTTTTTTCCCCATCTCTTTCTTTTCTTCCACAGAAAAAGAAGCCAAACTTTTCATCAACTCGGTAATAGCACCTTTTTTACCTAAAACCGACACTCTAACCTCATCCAAGATTTTTGAATCAGTAGCATTATCTATTGCTTTCAGCGTCTGAATTTTCAAATCTTCTAAATTTTCCATATTTTCACCATAATTTAAAATGCAAGAGAGTCTTACCTGATTGCTCAAGCAGACTCTCTAATTTGAATATTTTTTGACAATTACTTGCTTAAAGAAGCCTTAACTTGCTCAACCAATTTTGCAAAAGTTTCGGGCTCTCTAACAGCGATATCAGCCAAGACTTTACGATCAAGCTCAATACCAGCTTTGGTGAGCCCGTTCATAAATCGTGAGTATGTCATATCGTGCAAACGTGTAGCAGCATTAATACGTTGAATCCACAAAGCACGGAAATTTCTTTTCTTAGCTCTTCTGTCACGATAAGCATATTGTAAGGCCTTTTCAACCTTTTCAACAGCAACTCTGAATACGTTTTTATTGCGTCCTCTATAACCTTTAGCCATAGAAAGAACTTTTTTATGACGTGCGTGCGCAGTAACACCTCTTTTAATACGAGACATCTCTTCTTCCCCTTACAAATATGGTAAAAACTTTTTAACGATTTTAACATCAGCCTCGTTCAACAAAACTGTACCGCGAGCCTGTCTTTTCATTTTAGTGGGCTTATTGAAGAGCAAGTGTCTTTTATAAGCGGCGTTTCTTTTTAATTTACCTGTACCGGTAACGCTGAAGCGTTTTTTTACGGCACTTTTAGTTTTCATTTTAGGCATTTCAATCCCTTTCAAAATTAAATTTAAGTTGGATTTATAACGAGTCGTCAGGCATGCCAATTAGCCCGAGCCACTCGGTTAGGATGGTCTTATACAACCAAAATTAAGCAAATGCAAGTATTTTTATCAATAAAAAGTTTTATTTTTTGCTTGCACTTCTACCAATGCACCATTTTGCAACATAACCACTCTATCCATCTGCTTAGCCAGTTCCATATTATGGGTTGCAATAAGTGCCGCTAGTCCTGTCTCTTTCACAATTGCCAGTAATTCTGAAAATACCGTTTCAGATGTAACCGGATCAAGATTTCCGGTGGGTTCATCTGCTAACAACAACTTTGGAGTATTAGCCAATGCTCTGGCTATTGCTACTCTTTGTTGTTCTCCTCCGGAAAGTTCTGCCGGACGATGTTTTAATCTTTTAGCCAGTCCCATTCTTTTAAGTAATTTTTCAGCCCGTTCTTTTGCCAACGCATTATTCACACCGGCTATCAACATTGGCATCATTACATTTTCCGTAGCATCAAAATCCGGCAACAAATTATGATACTGATACACAAAACCCAAATAATCTCTGCGTAGAATTGTGCGCAATGCATCTCCGCTTTTAGAACATTTTTGCCCGTCTAAATATATTTCACCGCTACTAGGCTGATCCAACAATCCGGTAATTTGCAACATTGTTGACTTTCCTGCTCCGGATGGTCCGATCAAAGCTACAATTTCGCCTTTTCTAATTTCCAAATTGACACTGCGCAAAACTTCCAATTTCTGTCCGCCTTGCTTAAACGAACGAGACAAATTTTTTAGTTCTAAAATCGGTGTATTTTTATTCATAACGCAAAGCCTCCACCGGATCCATTTTTGCGGCACGATAAGCCGGATACAAAGTTGCTAAAAATGATAACAATAAAGATATAATAACAACCGTCAATACTTCTAAATTATCAACTTTTGCCGGCAATTTAGATAAGAAATATATTTCGGCAGAAAACAGATCTCGTCCGACTAGTGTCTGTAATCCCTGCCGGATAGCCTCAATGTTATGACAAAACAACAATCCCAAAATCAAGCCGATAGATGTACCAACTACCCCGATAAATGCGCCATCCATAAAAAATATACGCATAATCATCCCCTTGGTGGCTCCCATTGTTCGCAATACGGCCACATCACGTCCTTTATCTTTTACCAACATAATAAGACCGGTAATAATATTAAAAGCTGCCACCAATATAATCAAGGTCAAAATAATAAACATAACATTGCGCTCAACATCTATAGCATTAAAAAAAGCAGCATTAGTTTGTTTCCAATCATACACGTATGCACCGCTTCCGCTGACACTGCGTTCAATCCCTCGTCTTACCGGAGCTAATAATTTTTCATCATCAATTGTGATATCAATATTAGTAACAGCCCCCTTCAAACCAAAATAAGTTTGTGCTGTTTCCAGCGGCATAAAAATAAAATTAGAATCATATTCAAACATTCCGGCTTCAAATGTACCAATTACCTGATAGGACTTCATTCTGGGTACTGTTCCGAAAGCCGTAACCTTTCCGTTAGGAGAAATTAAGGTAATTTTATCCCCCGGAACCACTCCCATTTTGGTTGCCAAACGAATACCCATTACCACATTATCGCCTTTAAAATCATCTAAATTCACTTTTTTAAAAGCTTCTTTCAAGATATTTTTCTTTTGCAAATCTTCGGCTTGTATGCCTCTGACCATAGCACCCTCGGCAGATTTGCCGGCAGAAACCAAAAGTTGATTTTCTATCATCGGAATAGCAAATGATACATGCTCAATCTCAACTAAATCACTAACTGCTTGCTGATAATTATTAAACGGATAGCCTAACGGAGACATAATGCCGATATGTCCGTTTATACCCAAAATTCTGCCCAATAATTCATGCCTGAAACCATTCATAACAGACATTACGATAATCAGAGTTGCAACTCCTAACGCAATACCGGTAAAAGCAAAACCGGTGATTACCGAAATAAAGCCTTCTTTACGTTTTGCGCGCAGATACCTTTTAGCTACTAATCGTTCAAATTTTGAAAAAAACATTATTTTTCACTCCACACATATAATTTTATTTATAGTGTTTATAATCATTTTTTACAACTGCGATAAAACATTATGTGCATAAAAGAACCGCCATAAAATTATGGCGGCTCCTGATACCAATAATTAGCTTATGCAATTTTTTGATTAGTAATCAAACCTTCTGAAATTTGCAAATTAGTATCAATAAAGCTTTCAATAACTTTTCCGTTTACATTTGAAATATCTTTTCCGATTTCCAATGTCTTAGAAGATACATAATCAGCTAACTTAACCAAATTAGATTTCGTTTCTGACGGTAACGGTGTCAATTTTGAATTAGCCAAAGTTTTGATATAAACCCACAATTGCAAATTATTGTCCAAAGCACTGACCAATTCCGAAGAATCTTTACTTTCATGTGCGTTTGACAAATCAATTGCACATTTAAGCAAAGAAAAAGCTTCTTCTTTTGCCAAAGAATTTCTGACAACAGCTAACAAACCTTCAGAAATTTGCATATTTATATTAGCCAAACTGTTAAAGTCCGTAACACTCATACTTACCCCTTTAGATAAGGTCAAGCGTTCAACATATTTAGATAATTTGAGCAAATTATCTTTGATTTCCTGAGGAAGCAAGTTCTTTGCACTTTTGAGTGATGTTTCTATCTCTACCCATAATTTCATATTCTCATCTAATGTAAGCAATTTAATATGATCATCAGCACTATTTGATACTTTTGTCAAAGCATTGGCGTAACCCATCAATAATTTTGCTTCTTCTTCAGCATCTCTGATTTGTTCTTCGGTAGTTTTCATTTAAGCTTCCTTATAAAAAATATTAACACGACTAAAAATATAGCACTCATTTAAATAATTTAAACCGTAAATAATATTTAATCCACGTAAAAAATCTGCCTTGATGATTGGGGAAAAACCAAGGCAGATTATTGGGGAAATACAACTCCTTCTGGAGTTGAAAATTTAAGAAAAAATTGGGGAGACTTTTTCTTAAAACGCACATAATAATAAAGAATTAGTCATTAGGTATCAGAAAACCTGATAATCGGCTACATAACTACTTTTACCCTAGAATGGAGCTACAATATCCAACAGCTGACGTCCATATCTCGGTTGCTGAACATCACTGATAATACCTTCTCCGCCATAAGACACTCTAAGCTCTGCAATTTTACTGGATTCTATAGTATTATCAGAAGTAATATCTGCTCTTCTGATAATTCCTCTTACTGTTAATTGACGAACCTCGTAGCTGACTCTTATCTCTTGAGTTCCTTCAATAACCAAATTTCCGTTAGGCAAGACTTGTGTAACCACAGCTGCCATTGTCATATCAATTTTTTCTTTTCTATCTATTTTACCGTCTCCGGAGATTTCACGATTAGAATTAATATCTAACAAGTTATTTTTATCAACCGCACCGGGAAACACCTTATCCAAATAACTTTCATATCCGAACAAGCTTCCTATTCCTAAGGAATCTTTATTATCATCACGATTTTGTTCCATTTCATTTTCCATCAATGCTGTATCTTTGGCAGAAACCTTAACCGTAATAATATCTCCTATTTTAGAAGCTCTCTGATCTTGGAAAAATCCACTTGAACCACGCTTCCACAAAGAATTTGGTGCTGACGTCATTTTTACTTCTTTAGGCATTGGCATAGACACCGGCTCATATCCTTTTGCTTCCAACGGATTCTCTATCGGTGTAAGAGGCGGCTCCATTCCAATTCTTTGGATTCTTGACCACATTCCGCAACCGGATAACGATGTTGCCATCAATAATATAGCCGTACTTTTTACAAAACTTTTATTATCAATAAACATTTTTCCTAATCCCCAATATTATTCCGTTGCTATTTCAACCACATCAGCATCAATAACTTTTGCTACAAATTTCTTTTTACTTTTAGTATTCTCAACTTCTATATTTTGACCTTTAGCGCCATCTTCCAACGCAATTGCTTGCGCAGTAATTTGCAATCCTTTACTTCTATACACCGACGTAATCAGAGTCCCCTTTTTCACGATAATCAATGCGCCGATTTCTCGTTCATTAACAACCTTATTTTTTTTCAATTTTTTTCGTGCTTGCTGTCCCAATAATTTATCAAGAGTAACAATGTCATCATCTTTCAAACGATTGATTCGCATAGATTTGAGTTCTAACATATCTTCGGTAATCACTTCGCCTTTACTGATATCTTTAGCCGGAACATAGACCTCTCCCAAAACGAAGAATCTGCCTGTTAAATTAGTCATATCACTAAATTTACCATCGGCAAAAATTTCCGCTTTTGCCGTAAAACGACCTTGCTCATCATTCACATCAAGCTGAGAAATCATAATTTTTGCCGAATTTGCATTATCCAAAACAAAAGATGTTTGCCCGCCGAAAAATTCAAGTTCAACATTCTCCTCTCTGCCTTGTTCTACAAACTCTTTTTTTATTGCATTTGCAAAATCCGTTTCATTCAGCAACATTGTTGCCTGCACCGGAGTTGCAAATAAAAATAAAGCAATTATGATTTTTCCCAAATTAAGCATTAGTTTTACTTCAATTGATTAATAGTGTTTAACATTTGATCTGATGTAGAAATAATTTTAGAATTCATTTCGTATGCACGTTGCGCAGAAACCAATTCCGTAATTTCAGTTACCGGATTCACATTAGAAGTTGCCAAATATCCCTGCAAAATAGAACCAAATCCTTCACTATCCGGATTATCCAACACCGGATTACCCGAAGCCGTAGTTTCTAAAAACAAATTATTACCCATAGCTTCCAAGCCGGCTTCATTTACAAAAGTTGCCAACTCCAACTGCCCGACATTTATCTCATCAGTTTCGCCATCTTGCTTAACCCAAACTTCTCCGGAACTGTTGACATAAATTTCAACCGCATCTTCCGGAATGGTAATTTCCGGTTGCACCACATAACCGTCATGAGTAACTATTACCCCGTCGCCATTTCTTTGGAATGCTCCATCTCTGGTATAAGCAGTTCCTTTTCCTTCCGGCAGCTCCACCTGAAAATATCCGCGACCGCGAATAGCCAAATCCAAATCATTACCGGTACTGGTTAAACTGCCACCTTCTGTAATTCTATAAACAGCAGCAGTTCTAACTCCAAGCCCTAACTGAATACCGGAGGGAACTATTGTCCCTTCTGCAGTTGAAGCAGAACCCGGACGAATAATATTTTGATACAACAAATCATTAAATTCGGCTCTACGCTTAGTATATGCGGTTGTATTCATATTGGCGATATTATTTGATATAACATCAACATTAGTTTGCTGAGCCAGCATTCCTGTTGCACCGATATGTAAAGATCTCATTTTTCTTCCTCTCTATAAAATTACGCCAACTGTGCGTAGGTTGAAATTGTATTTGATAAACGTTCGTGTTCTTCATCTATCATTTGTTGAACATACTCATACGAACGTTGTACATTAATCAAACGTGTCATTTCCTCAATCGGATTAACATTAGATTTTTCTATTGCACCTTGTGCCACCACAATATTATCATTACCGGTAACCATCTGATTACCCTCAATATTTTCAAACATTGTGCCGGCAACTTTAAGAAGTTTTTGATTATCGGCAAATGTAGCTAATTTTAGTCTTCCTACAAAACCGTTTTCAGTTAAAACATCGCCACTTTCCGTAATGGTAATTTCGCTTTCACCGGGAGCAAAAAACAAAGGTTCATTATTTTCAGATAGCACCGGATCACCATCCATACTAACCAACATTCCTTCAGAATTTAAGGTAAAATTACCTTTCCGAGTGTACATTTCGCCGGCTTTAGTTTCCAAACAGAAAAAAGCATCTCCTTTAATGGCCAAATCAAAAGTATTTCCGGTTTCTACAATTGCCCCCTCGGCAAAATTCTGAAAACTGCCGAAATCTTCAGTAAAATAAAGCGGTGTACTTCCAATTCCTTGAGCATCAGGAGTTTGAACCATATAAGACGTAAACAAAGCTTGATCTTGCTTAAAACCGGAAGTATTCATATTCGCCATATTATTGGATAAAATATCCATTTGCTTCCACAAAGCCATCTGGCGTGATAGTGCTATGTAATTTGTATTATCCATTATATTTTCCCCAATCAATTCGGATAAATAAATTCATCTGACAACATATATGCAAAACTCGTGCCAAATTTTAAAAACAAAAAAACAGATAACAAAATTGTTATCCGTTTTATAATCAACCAACCAAAACTATATTAATTATTTTTCATATTTTCCGAACAAGTCGGACAAAGGCACCTAATCCCTAAATCCTAATCTTTTTCTCTGTCCACCATCTTTAATTATATCCTAACAATTCGGTAATAACAATCTATCCTATAATCAGTAGGGTTTAATTATAGGGGGCGGAGATGGCAAGATTTACCGCTATTGTAGGAGTGTTACTGCTCTTATTCGGTATAGATACAGTTTCTGCTCGGAGTTACTTTCTCCCTGATTATCAAGGTGGTACGTTTCCCAAACGCGTTAATGATACATCTAAAGAAGGTAAGCCCGTCTTCTCTCCCGACCCTCGTACTTGC
>JAFTII010000029.1 GCA_017457005.1 Alphaproteobacteria bacterium
CAGGCAGATAATACATCCGAGCAGATGCAGAACTGATACCTAAACCAATCAGGAGCAAACAGCCCCAAAAACCAGCGGTAAATCTTGCCATCTCCGCCCCCTATAATTAAACCTCACTAATTATAGGATAGATTGTTATTGTCAAATTGTCAAGATATAATTAAAGATGGTGGACAGAGAAAGAGATTAGGGATTTGCTATAAAAAATACTCCGGACACGCCGGAGTATGACAATAAATTAACAATCACTAATGACTGATAATTGATAACTATCTTGTTCTTTGACCTCTGGTAAGGGTTATTCCTTCCATCATATTTTCTCGTTGTCGTTGTAGCTCTCGCTCTTTCCGCCTTTGTTCTCGTTCCCTTTTTTCTTGAGGAGTTTCGCGATGATTTGCTTTAGCTTCTCTTAGTGCTAAAAGTTTATTTAGAATTTGTCTTTGAGAAACACCGCTTGTTTTTCCTTTTAAGAAAGAAGAAATATTTTCAGGTGTCAAAATATCTTCTAATTCTTTAATATCTACTAAGTTTTTATCAGCAATTATTTTGTTTAATTCTACCTCCAAAATATCATCAAAATCTGTATCATCGTCGTCATCTAAACACTCTTTTATAATCTTAATCAAGAATCCCTTAAATAATTTATTGACCAACTTTATAAAATTTTTGTTTGTAACGGTTTGATTTCCGGAAGCATTCATCAAAGCAAACAGCAATAAATTTTTTACATACTTCTTTTGTCGGGAACTTAATTTAAGATTCCCTTTAATTCCTGATTTGGCAGCATCTAATACCAATGTACGTTCTTTTAAAAATTTTTCAATCATTATTTACCGCTTTTGTAATTATCGGATCAAAACAATCAATAACTTGTTTATATACGTCCTTTTTAAAATAAACAATTCTTACGGGAGCTTCAAGAGGGGATACCCATTCAAAACCCTTAAACTCTATTTCCTCAGGATTTTTAAAAAAGTCTATTTCTTTATCTTCTCCATCAAAACGAAACAATACCCAAGATTGTTCTTGTCCAACAAAATCACATCCTTTATTCTTAAAGGAATCAGAAACCAAAGTTGGAAATTTATATTTTAAAGTATATGGAATTTTTGCAACAAATGTAACCGAGGTTATTCCTGTTTCTTCATATAATTCTCTTTTTGCCGCATCAATTACATCTTCGTTGGTTTCTATGCCTCCTTGCGGAAATTGCCATTGCATGTCCGATTTATCTGCTCTGGCACACATTAATACTTTGCCCATAGCATTAAAAACAACAATCCCAACGTTTTTACGATATTTTTCCATTTGCTTAATCTATAACCAAATTAGATACCGGAACAACGGCAAAAGGTTTTGTAAGTTCCATATCTTTTGCCTGTTCATATTCTACTTGTGGTGAAAAACTTTTTACCCAGTTATAAGTTTCAATAATTGCCACCGGCTTAGGCGCAACAACAACCAAAACTTGTCCGTTATTAAAAGCAATATCTTCAGCTTTTTGAAGTTGGCGACGAATATTATCTCGGTTGAAATCCTTATCTATAACAACATCGGCCTTTCTGCGAGCTAAGCCGTCAATTTTAATGTTATCTATCCCGTTTCCTGATGTTGCATCAACAATAAGCAAACCTCTCTTGTTTAGCTCTTTCAGTAGCAATGTTAGCAATTCTTTATTATCTTCATCTGCGATACCGTCATTAATAATAACTCCTCCGATAGGAGCGCCGCTGGCTAGAGTTTTCCTAAGACGTAAGAGGGCTTCTTCCGGACTTATTGTAATACTCATAGACATTGGCCCGTTATCAGATTTCAGAAAGTTTTTGGATGAAAGCAGCAAATCTACGTATGTTTCATGACCATATTGTCTGGCCGAAAGCTGTTTTGTTCCGGCATCAGAAGCATATGGCGATAAAGATATAGAAACTTCAGAGGCAAAACTTTTAATTATTTTATCTAATGAAACTTTATCAAAACCCAGTCCTTTTATAACTATAGCAACCTTTTTAAAGTTTGGCTGAACCTTAACACTTTTACCATATTCACTCCAAGGTTTTTTTCCGTCTTCGGATATCTTCGGTAATAACATAGAATTAAAAGATTCGGTCAAAGAATCTTCCAAAACAAGATGTTTAAGTTGCTGAGTTGCCGGCGATGAATTAAGCAGCACCAAGTTTGGAATTTGTAATATAATATCTTCCAATGTTTCAGACGTCTTTATTGCTTTTTTTTGAGGTTTTAGAGGAGTTTCTAAAGAAGCTTCTTCTGAAAATTGAACATTCTTTTGTTTTTTCATCTGCTCTTGTTCGGGCAACGTAAGCACAAATTTAGGAGCTTTATTGGTTTTATCAAACATAAGCTTATCAATCTTAGTTTTATAGATTGGGGCGCTTTTCTCATTTGCAAACCAAAAACCCACAAAAGCAAGTACAAGCAAAGATAATATTGCTAAAGCTATAATAACTTTATAAGATGTGTTTTTTTTACTCACTGTTTATTTTCCTTATAAATATCCAGTGCTTTAACTAAATCTACGGCTCTGGATAATTGATAATCTTTCCGCCATTCATCATCTTTAGTATTTTTATTTGTATCTTTAGTCTTTTCTTCTTTAAAGTTTTTGTTTTTTAATGCGTTAGCATATTCTGCTTCACTAAAGTTATATTCATTTTTAAATTCTTCAATTTTTGCCGGATGGACAACAATATCCGGCTCAATACCTTTTGCTTGGATGGAGCGACCGGAAGGTGTGTAATATAAAGAGGTGGTTAAACGCATTGCTGCATTATTTCCAAGAGGAACCACCGTTTGTACAGAGCCTTTTCCAAAAGATTTTTCTCCCAAAATTACCGCTCTTTTATGGTCTTGCAATGCTCCTGCAACAATTTCTGACGCCGACGCTGAGCCATCATTTATTATCACAACAATAGGCATACCCTCTATAATATCACCTTCTGTAGCAGAATAACGGATAGTGTCTTCTGGATTCCTAGATCTGGTAGAAACAATTTCTCCCTTGCTTAAAAAAAGATCAGAAACAGCCACTGCTTGATCAAGTAATCCTCCCGGATTATTGCGAACGTCTAAAACAATTCCTTTTATTTTATTTTCTTTTTTATGCTTTTTTATAGCTTTAATAATGTCTTGATCAATATTTTCGCTAAAAGATGAAATTCTTACATAAACAACATCGTCATTTTTAAGTTCTGTTTTTACGGATTGAATATTTATTTCTTCTCTCTTAATGGTAACATCAAAGGGTTTTTCATTAATTCTGCGAATGGTTAATTTTACTTTTGTTCCTACTTTTCCACGCATTTTATCCACTGCATCATTCAGTGTCATTCCTATAACGGTCTCTTCATCAATATTAGTTATATAATCACCGGGTTTTAAGCCAGCCTTAAATGCCGGTGTATCGTCTATCGGAGAAACAACTTTAACCAAACCTTCTTCCATTGTGACTTCAATTCCCAAGCCGCCGAATTTGCCTTTGGTTTGTTCATTCATATATTTAAAACTTTTTTCATCTAAATAACTGGAATGAGGATCAAGAGAAACTAACATGCCGTTAATTGCGGCTTCAATTAATTTTTTATCTTCAACATCTTCAACATAAGTTGCTTTAGCTCTTTCCATAACTTCACCAAACAAGTTTAACAACTCATAAGTGTTATTACTTTTAGATGAATCTTTTGCCATAATATTAGTAGGCAAAGAGGTTAATATAGTTAAACAAAGCAAAATTTTGAATATAGATATTTTTCTTGTCATTTTCTTTTCCAATAGTCAGTTATTAGATCTTAACCCACGCAAGAGGGTCTATAGGGTGGTTATCCTTTCGGATTTCCATATATAACTTGGCATCTCCTTCTAAAGGCATTTGCCCGATAGGTTCTCCTGCCAAAAGCATTTGTCCGACTTCAACATCCATAGTTTGTAAACCGGCCAATAGTGACAAATAGCCGCCACCATGTTCTATAATAATAATATTTCCATATCCTCTGAAAGGTCCGGAAAACATTACGGCACCATCAAAAGGAGCTATTACTTGGGCTTGGTTTCTGGTACGAATGGTTATTCCTTTAGCTGAAACCCCCTTAACCAATTGTTCTCCATATTCGGTAATTATTTTGCCGCGAGCTGGAAGAGGAATAGTCCCTTTTGCTGCCGCAAAGTTTGTTTGTAGTTTACTTGGAGAAGATGATTTTATCAAGCTTGTTGTTTGATATTCCTCTTTTTTGTTTATTTCTGCCTGTTTGCGTTCTTGAGCTTTTTTCTGTTCAGCAAGCCGTTTTTGTTCTTCTTGTTTTTGCTTTTCTATACGTTGCCTTTCAATTTTTCCGAGCAAATCACGTAAATCGTTTGCTTGTGCAGCAAGTTTGTCCATGTTTTTTTTGGCTTTTTCGCTTTTAATTTCAACAGCATTTCGCATTCTGGATTTTTTCTGTGCCAAAACTTTCATTTTTTGGTGTTCTTTTTCTAAATTACGTTTTTGTTTGGAAATTTGAGCTATTTGTTTTTCTATCAAAGACTTTTTATTTGCAATGTTATTAAGAGTTTTACGGATTCGTGTCGCATTTTCTTCCAAATAAGGCACTGTTTCTCGCAATAATATCGCACTTCTTATTATTTCTACCGGAGTTAGCGGCTGAACCAGCAGAGCTTCTGTCGGTTTTAGAGCTAAGTTTTGTAATGCCGATAAAGTTTTAATCAAATTATCGTCTTCTTTAGAGAAACCTTTTTCTGCTTTTTCCAGTTCTATTTTTAGTGTATCTAATTGTTGTTCCATACGTGAAAGTTTATCTTCACTGTTTTGAATCTTTTTTGCAGCATTAATCATGTCCCGATTAACGGAAGACAATTCTAAATTGATTTGCGTAGCTTGTGCTTGTAATTTTTTGTGTTCAATACTTTGCTGTTGAACTTTTTGTTCAACCTTCTTTAGATCAGAAGATGTTACCGCCCAAACACCGTTAATTGCAAAAATATGTATTGTTGCAATAATAACGGTGTATTTAAAGGCAGTACTTAGTTCCATTTTTATTACTTTATTAATAAAGATTTTCCGGTCATTTCAGATGGCTTGTCAATATGCAACAACTCTAACATTGTTGGCGCAATATCAGCCAATCTGCCATCTTTCATACATTTTACACCGCTTTGATCATTAACCAAAATTGCGGCAACCTTACCGGCTGTATGGGCAGTATAAGGTTGTCCGGTTGCTTCGTCTAACATTTTTTCGGCATTTCCGTGATCAGCGGTAACAATCATCACTCCTCCAACATTTTTCAGAGCTTTTTCAACTTTTCCCAAGCATATATCAACAGCTGCTACGGCTTTAAGTGCTGCATCCATAATGCCGG
The DNA here is from genome assembly GCA_017457005.1 of Alphaproteobacteria bacterium. Classification (GTDB taxonomy): domain Bacteria; phylum Pseudomonadota; class Alphaproteobacteria; order RF32; family CAG-239; genus CAZU01. The sequence continues at coordinate 5,370 of JAFTII010000029.1, forward strand.
TATGTCCAACCATATCCCCATTTGCAAAATTACAAATAATTACATCAAACTTTTTAGATTCTATCGCTTCTACAAGATTTTCCGTAACTTCATAAACACTCATTTCCGGTTTAAGGTCATAAGTTGCAACTTTAGGGCTGGCCACCAATATTCTTTCTTCACCTTCAAATTCTTTTTCTTCTCCTCCATTAAAGAAGAATGTTACGTGAGCATATTTTTCTGTTTCGGCAATCCTTAACTGTGTCATTTTATGTTGAGCAATAATTTCGCCTAAAATATTGGTTAATACTTCAGGAGGAAACATAGTGTTCATAAAACGATTATGGTCAACGGAATATTCCGTCATACCGACATGGTCAGAAAAGTGAATAATCTTCTTACGACTAAATCCGCTAAACTCATTATCAGCAAGAGCATAAAGAATTTCTCTGGCTCTGTCAGCTCTGAAATTTGCCATTAAAATTGCATCGCCATCTTCCATACCTGAATATTCTGATATAACGGCAGGAACAACAAATTCGTCGGTAATCTTATCGGCATAAGAAGTTTTTATTGCTTCATTAACATTTTTAAACCTTTTTCCTTCAGCTGATACCATATTATTATAAGCTAATTCAATTCTATCCCAGCGCTTATCTCTATCCATTGCATAAAAACGCCCTTCAATAGTTGCTATTTTAACATTTTTTAAATCAGCTATAGATTTTTCAAAATCAGCCAAATAATCAATAGCAGAAGAAGGTGGAGTATCTCTGCCGTCTAAAAAAGCATGTACCCAAGTTTTAATTCCGTTTTGGTTTAATATCTCACATAAAGCAACAATATGTTTTTGCGAAGAATGGACTCCGCCGTCAGACATTAACCCCATTACATGAGCAGATTTGCCGTTAGATTTTAAAGTTTCAATCATTTTAACCAAGGTAGGATTTTTAGCCAACGTTCCATCTTTTACGGCCAAATCAATTTTTGGTAAATCTTGCATAACAACACGTCCGGCTCCAAGATTTGTATGCCCCACTTCAGAGTTTCCCATTTGTCCTTCAGGCAAACCAACATCAAGTCCGTGTGTTTCAATTAAACAATGAGGGTTTTCAGCATACATACGGTGCCAATTTGGTGTCTCTCCCATTTCAATGGCGTTATCTTTAGTTTTGGGTTCTCTGTATCCCCAACCATCCAAAATCATAAGTAATAGAGGTTTTTGAGTCATTTTCTTTTCTTTCTTGTTTCAGTATAAATTATTTTGTTAAACATATTATATATAATAAAAGTTATTATAAAAGCACTATTTTTGCAGAGTTTTACTCCATTAATTTTTTCCAAATTTGAGAAGGTAGTCCGGAACCGTAAATACCAAGCATAGGTGAGTTATCATCATTGCCCAACCATACTGCGGCAACCAGATTGTTTGTAAAGCCGACAAACCAAGCATCGCGATTATCTTGACTTGTTCCGGTTTTTCCTGCTGCAAAAGTTGATAATTGAGCTTTTTGTCCTGTTCCTTTATTCACGACATTTTCCAACATTTCGGTTATATGTTTGATGGTTTGCTTATCAATAATACGCATTTTTTCGCTTTTTTCTCGTTGATACATTTGAAAACCGTTTTTAGTATATATTTCTTCTACCGCATACGGCCACACCGCAAATCCTCCGTTAGCAATAGCTGTATATGCTGTGGCAATTTCCAAAACCGATGTTTCAAACGTACCTAAAGCAAGGGAGGGAGTATTCTCTATATTAGAGGTTATGCCCATTTTTTTAGCAATATTTATAATGTTTTTTCTGCCTGTTTTTTGCGACAGGTTAATAGTTGCTAAATTTAATGATTTTGCTAATGCGTAATTTAAAGAAACCTCTCCATAGTATTTTTTATCTGCATTTTCCGGATTCCATCCTTTTATTGAAATCGGACGGTCTTCAATTTTATCATCCGGTAACCACCCTTTTTGCAATGCTGCAATATATACAAAAGGCTTAAAAGCGGATCCGGGCTGTCTCAAGGCAGAAACGGCGCGGTTAAATTGACTTTGCAAATAATTTGTACCGCCAACCATGGCTTTAACTCTGCCTTCAAAGTCCATAATTACGATTGCGCCTTGAGAAACATTTTTATCAGTATTTTCAGCTAACGTTTCTTGTAAAATTTTTGATGCTTTTTCTTGCAGTTCCTGATCCAGAGTTGTTAAGACATAAATGTCTTGATCCCTCTCGCCGATATAGGAATTGATTTCATTATAAACCCAATCGGCAAAATAAGCAGCACCTTGTACTTTTGAGCTTTTTTCTCGTCCTATCGGCATTGTTAAAATGCGCTGGAAATTTTCTTCAGTAATCAGATCGTTATCTTTCATTATTTTTAATACGACTTTAGCTCTTTCTGTTGCACGTACTTTAGAGGCAATAGGGTTGTATTTTGAAGGAGCTTTAAGCATTCCTGCAATTATTGCCGCTTCCATGGTGTTTAGGTCACGAGATGTTTTTTGAAAATATTTTTGGCTTGCTGCTTCTATTCCGTAGGCTCCTGATCCGAGATAAACTCGGTTTAAATACAAAGTTAAAATTTGTTCTTTAGAAAACTTATGTTCAAGCCAAAATGCCAGTAACAGTTCTTGAACTTTTCGGCGAATACTTTTTTCTGATGTCAGAAATAAATTTTTTGCAACTTGCTGCGTGATGGTGCTTCCGCCTTGAGCATATCTGCCGGCAAAAAGATTAGCAATCATTGCGCGAGTAAAAGAAATTATATCAAAACCGAAATGATTATAGAAACGCTTGTCTTCGGTATAAACAATAGCATCAATAACATACTGAGGAAGTTCTTCCGTACGAATTACTTCAGAATAAAGGGAACCGAATGTTTGAACATCATTTCCGTTATCGGCGATAATTGTTGTTGACGGTAAGCGAGTTCGGTTTATTGCCTCATTCATATTCGGAATAGTTAAAGCACAATATCCGATATATGCCGATAATATTAATATTAAACCTACAAAAAGTTTTATCAGTTTTATTAATTTAGACTTTTTTCGGCTTCTTTTTGTTGTTTTTTTCTTTTTAGATCTTTTTGCCACGATTCTCTATCCTTTCAAATAATAATATAAAGCTAATAAGTTAAAGAATATTTATCTGTATAAAAGGATTATCTATTGGCTAAAAAGTTTTTGTAGTTTATATTAAAATCAAATAAATTTATGAGGTTTTATATGTCAAAAAAAGTATGTCTTATAGATGGTTCTGGTTATATTTTTAGAGCTTTTTACGGTCTTCCTCCCTTAAACGCACCGGATGGAACTCCTGTAAATGCTGTGTATGGTTTTACCAATATGTTTTTGAAACTTACAACAAAAATCAAGTGCGATTATTGTTTGGTGTTATTTGATGCTAAAAGGCAGAACTTTCGTAATGATATTTTTCCTGACTATAAAGGTACCCGAAAAGAAACTCCTGAAGAGCTTATTCCTCAATTTCCCATAATCAGAGAAGCAGTAGAAGCTTTAAACCTCAATTATTTGGAGATGGAAGGTTTTGAAGCTGATGACTTAATTGCAACTTATACAGAGAAGGCTCTTGCTGAGAATATGGATGTGGTGGTTGTTTCAGCTGATAAAGACCTTATGCAGTTGATCCGCCCTCATGTAGAACTTTATGATCCGATGAAAGATAAGTTTTTCACTCCTGAAGACGTAAAAGAAAAATTCGGCGTTTATCCTGACAAGGTCGTAGATGTTCAAGCGCTTTCCGGAGATAGTATTGACAATATCCCCGGAGTTCCCGGAATTGGTCTCAAAACAGCATCTCAGTTGGTTAATGAATACGGCTCTTTAGAAGAGGTTTTGCAACACGCATCTGAAATTAAACAAGAAAAACGACGTCAAATGTTGCTTGATAATATGGAAAATGCCCGCATATCTCTGCAACTTGTAACTTTGAAAAAAGATATTCCCGTAAACCATCCTCTTGATGAATATGTCTGCAAAAATCCTAATAAAGATCGTTTGTATAAATTCATTACGGATTATGATTTTAAAACCCTGAAACCACGTATAGAAAAATGGATTTCAGAACGCTGTTCTGATATTGCAGATAGGTCTGTGAACTCTGTATTTAAAGATGTAAAAGAACAATATGTATTAATCAATTCTAAAAAAGACTTAGAAAACTGGTTAAATAATGTCTTTAATTTTCTTTCTATAGAGGCAATGGGTGATAGCGATAAACATTTTTTAGATGAAATTTGCGGTTTATCTTTATGTTCGGATTATGGTAATGCATGCTATATTCCCATTCATTCGCAAAGTAATGAGTCTTTAGACTTATTTGGCTCATCACCTAAAACGTCACGTTTGAATATAAAAGACGTTGTAGAATTATTGCATCCTGTTTTACGCCGTCGCTCAATTTTAAAAATCGGTTGCGGATTAAAAAATACTCTTCATTTATTATCCGATATTATTCCGAATTTGGAGTGTTATCCTTATGACGATATTGCCATTTTATCTTATGATCTGGATAGCTCTGAACATGGTCATAATTTAAGTGATTTATCTCTCTTGTTTTTGGAAAAAGAATTACCAAAAACAGAAGATATTCTCGGTAGCGGAAAAAATAAAATTTCATTTAAGAGTTTAGATGTTGAGGCTGCTAAAGAATACGGCTGTAAGCGAGCTGATTATTGCTTGCGTTTACACCATCTTCTAAAATCAAGATTGGTAACAGATAAGAAAGCATACATTTATGAATACTACGACCGTCCGTTGATGGCAACTTTATATGATATGGAAAAAGAAGGAATAATGGTTGATGCGCTTTCATTGCAAAAACTGAGCCGCTATTTGGAAGACAACATAAAACTTTTGGAGCAAGAAGCATTTAAGATTGCCGGAGAAGAGTTTAATTTAGGTACACCAAAACAAATAGGAGAAATTCTTTTTACCAAGCAAGGAGTAAAAGGCAAAAAAACAGCAACCGGCGCATGGGCTACCGGCGCAGAAGTCTTAGAAGAACTGGCGGCAGAAGGAAACCTTTTGGCTCAGAAAATACTAGATTGGAGAGAATTAAGTAAATTAAAATCTACTTATACCGATTCCTTATTTGTATTACTTGATAAAAATTCTCGTATTCATACCACTTATTTGCAAACTGTTGCAAATACCGGCAGATTAAGCTCGGTTAATCCTAATTTGCAAAATATTCCCATTCGTTCTGAAGAGGGTAAAAAAATTCGTTCATGTTTTATTGCAAAACCGGAACATAAGTTAATTTCATCCGATTATTCACAAGTAGAGCTAAGATTGCTTGCAAATGTTGCAGATGTAAAAGCTTTAAAAAAAGCATTTGCTGATGGGATAGATGTTCATACTGCTACGGCATCACATGTTTTTGGAGTTCCGGCAGATAAGGTTGACGCGAATTTACGTCGTCAGGCAAAAGCGATTAATTTCGGTATAGTATATGGAATATCCGCTTATGGTTTGGCAAAAAACATTGGTGTAGATGTGTCAGAAGCAAAGGCGTATATTGACGCATATTTTAATCAAATGCCGGAAATAAAAAAATATATGGAAGAAACGATAGCTTTTGCTCATAAACACGAATATGTGCAGACACCGTTTGGGCGCAAGTGTTCGGTATATGGCATAAATGATTCTAATAAAAAAATAGTTGCCAATGCAGAGCGAGCTGCAATCAATGCTCCGATTCAGGGTGGGGCAGCTGATATTATTAAGCTTGCTATGAATAAGGTTGTTAAGGAATTAAACAGTGCCGGATTAAAAACAAAAATGCTTTTACAAGTACATGATGAGTTGGTCTTTGAAGCTCCCGATTCTGAAGTTGAACAAGCATCGCAAATCATAAAACAAACAATGGAAAATATTGTGCAATTAGCTGTTCCGTTTGTTGTGGAAGTTGGGGTAGGGCAAAATTGGACTGAAGCACATTAATTTCGCTCTTTGGGTAAAGTAATTCTTGAAGAAGGCGATGTGGGAGAGGGTTTGTTTTCTTTAGGTGTTTCCTTTGCAAGTTTTGCTTTGACTATACGCAAAGAATTTTTGCTCTGAGTAGATATTTGTTCTAAAAATTTTGCTGACACTTCGGGAGCATTTTGCATTTTAACGGGAGGTTCTTTTGTTATACAAGCTATAAGTAGTCTGGCTTTAAATTCCGGAGATGTTATGTTACCGAAATTAATTGATTGATCGTTTTGCTGAGCTTTTTCAGCTAAAGCTGTAAATATCTCCATATCAGGAACTTTTTTATTACCTTTATCATCACGAGCCATCAAAGCAACGTTGTTAGTGGAAGAAGCTGTAATTCTGGTGTAAGATCCGTCTTGAGAGGTCAGTTTTGCGTTAAAGTTGATGTCTTTTTCGTCTTCGCTGAGTGTTGTGTTGGTTCTATCGGCCAAATCTTTGGCAAACTCTCGCCATTGGAGCTTAAAGCTATCGTCTTTTTCTCTATTGTCGGGTAGTTCTTGAATATTATCTTCAACCTCCAAAGAGTTTTCGTTGTTTCTTGGCTTAATGACAGTTCGCAAATATTGTTTCATAGATTCTATACAGTCATCACAAAATAAATTAGGTTTATCTGCTTCCATAAGATCAGCATAAACAAGATCTCTCATTACACACCCTTCGTGAGCGCAATGTTCGCCGTATTGAGTATTGGTAATACCTTCTCTTTCATTATGAATTGCGCCAAAGACATGTCCAAACTCATGCCAAATAAGCCTTTTAAAGTGTTCTTTGTCAAATCCGCTGGTGGATACAAAAGCACCTGCTTGAGGGCAACTGATTCCGTATCCGAACAGTCCATCTTCATTGTATAATTTTTTATTAGTGATACCCAAATGAAAATATCGGGTATCCATATAATTGGTGTAGCGATTAACCCAATCAACACGAGGTTTATTGATTTTGTTATAGTTTAGCTGACCATCGGTTCTCCTGCCAAATTGTTCATACCACTCCATTGATCCTTCAGGAATTAAATACCGACCATCAGATTGTTTTATATACATATCTTTATCGGACATATTCTGAATTTGTTGTTCGGAGATTGTTGGGTTGTAAGATTTTGTTTCGCCGGTTTTACAGTTATAAATGGTATCTCCATATCGTAATTGGATGTCAAATTTATTTTTATATTCAGGGAATAATTCTAAAAACTCTTTACAGGCATTAGAGGCGCAAACAGCGTATCCTCTATCAACATCTTTAGCCACATCAATCATTATTCCGTATTTCATGTTTGTTTCTTTCTTTATCAAAATATCTAAGTCAATAATATAATATTTTGCAAAGTTTGTCCAGTTGCAAAATAATGATGCTTTTATGCACAAAAGCTTGGAAAAATGGAGATTTTTGCTTGGTAATTTTTTTAATTTGTTGTATATTTTGCTTAATATTTTTTTAGAAAACATAAGGAAAAACAAGATATGAGTTCGGAAAATACCGCAGAACAAATTAATAACGAAGAAAAAGCTTATGGTGCAGATTCAATTAAGGTTTTAAAAGGTCTTGATGCTGTGCGTAAACGTCCCGGAATGTATATTGGTGATACCGATGATGGTTCCGGTTTACATCACATGATTTATGAAGTTTTAGATAATGCAATTGATGAGGCCTTGGCCGGTTATTGTGATAAAACAGAGGTTATATTAAATCCGGACGGGTCTGCAACCATTCGTGATAATGGTCGTGGTATTCCTGTCGGTATGCACAAAGAAGAAGGTGTTTCTGCGGCTGAAGTTATTATGACCGAGTTGCACTCCGGCGGTAAGTTTGACAATAATTCATACAAAGTGTCCGGTGGCTTGCATGGCGTTGGTGTTTCTGTAGTAAACGCCCTTTCTGTGTGGTTGAATCTTCGTATCTGGCGTGAGGGTAAAGAACATTTAGTGACTTTTTCTCATGGTAATGTTGTTGAACATCTGAAAGTTGTTGGTGAGGCTCCCAATCGTCATGGAACAGAGGTAACATTTTTGCCGTCACCGGAAACTTTCACTATGACTGAATTTAATTTTGAGACTTTAGAGCGAGCAATTCGTGAAAAGGCATTTTTGAACTCCGGTGTTTATCTGAAGTTGATAGATAATCGTGGCGCAGAACCTCGTGAGGTTGAGTTTCATTATGAAGGGGGGTTGAAAGCTTTTGTAAAGCATATTAACAAGTCCAAATCTCCATTGCATGAAGAAGTTATATCTTTTGCCGGCGAAAAAAATGACATTACCGTTGAGTGCGCTTTACAATGGACTAATGCTTATAACGAAAGTATGTTGTGCTTTACTAATAATATTCCGCAAAAAGATGGTGGTACTCACTTAGCCGGATTTAGAGGAGCATTAACTCGCAGTATTAATAATTATATCTCTGAAAATGGATTGCTTAAGAAAGAAAAGGTTGAGCTTTCCGGCGATGATATGCGTGAAGGTTTGAGCTGTGTACTATCGGTTAAAGTTCCCGATCCTAAATTCTCTTCTCAAACCAAGGATAAGTTGGTTTCTTCAGAAGTCCGTCCTGTTGTTGAGGGTGTTGTTGGTGATAAACTTAAAGAGTGGTTGGATGAACACCCTGCTGAGGCAAAAATTATTGTTGGTAAAATTGTTGAAGCGGCCACTGCTCGTGAGGCGGCTCGCAAAGCTAGAGAATTAACTCGCCGTAAAGGTGTTTTGGATGTCGCTTCTCTACCCGGAAAGCTTGCTGATTGTCAAGAAAAAGATCCTGCTCTGTCCGAAGTGTTTATTGTGGAGGGAGATTCGGCAGGCGGTTCTGCAAAACAAGGTCGTCATCGCCGCAACCAAGCTATTATGCCATTGCGCGGTAAGATTTTGAATGTGGAACGCGCTCGTTTTGATAAAATGCTGAATTCTGCTGAAATCGGCACTATAATTACTGCTCTTGGTACCGGTATAGGTAGAGATGACTTTAATGCTGATAAATGCCGTTATCACAAAATTATTATCATGGCCGATGCCGATGTGGACGGAAGCCATATCAGAACATTGTTGCTAACGTTTTTTTATCGTCAAATGCCGGAGTTAATAGAGAGAGGATATATTTATATTGCTCAACCTCCTTTGTATAAAGTCAAAAAAGGTAACTCTGTATTGTATATTAAAAACGAACGCGAAATGGACGATTATTTGGTTCGTGGCGGTTGTGAAGATGCAACGCTAACCTTATCAAATGGAGAACAAATTGCCGGACAAGATTTGATAGACTTGGTTGAAAAAAATCGCAAAGCTCGTAGCTTAATCGGAACATTAAGTAAAAATGTGCCTGAAAAAGTTATTGAACAAATGGCAATTTGCGGTTTATTTAATCAAGAAATTATAAACAATAAAGATTTACTTGCTGCTGAATTAGATAAATTGGTTGCTCGCCTCAATGAGCAAGAGGCAGAATATGATCGTGGTTGGAAAACTGAAATCGGCAAAGATGGTGCTATAGTATTTAGTCGCACTCTTAGAGGTGTTACAGAAACTCATATTATAGGTTCTAATATTTTGGATAGCCAAGAAGCTCCGATACTTGACAACATGAAAGATGTTCTAGCAGAAAACTTCACTCTTTCAGCACTTTTGGTATCTAAGCAAGGAGTAGAAAAAAGGATTACCGGACCGGTTAGTTTTGTTGATGCGATTATCGCTGCCGGCAAAAAGGGTATATCTATTCAACGTTATAAGGGATTAGGAGAGATGAATCCTGAGCAATTATGGGAAACCACTCTTGATCCGGAAGCTCGTTCTCTTCTTCAAGTCAAAATTGACCGAATGGAAGAAGCTGATGAGACCTTTGCAACTCTGATGGGAGATGTTGTTGAACCTCGTAAAGAGTTTATTCAAGAAAACGCCCTAAATGTTGTAAACCTTGATATATAATACACTTCTCCCCTTAACATTGTTGAGGGGAGAATATTTATTTGGAAAAGGTTTTATCTGCAATTATATTAACTGTTACAAATATTTTAAGGCAAATTTTTGTAATAAGCGGAGTTTTTATGAAATTAAGGTTTTTAACCATAACATTTTTAATGATTTCCGGAATAGCAAACGCCGGAGAATGGAGCTACAATACCGAAGGACAAATAAAATCAGCTTTCGGTTATGCAGATGTTAAAAAAGAAGATAAATACCGTGGAAATATTAATGCCGAAATAAACAGCTATATTGCCTATGATTTTAATGATGAATATGCCGTTTCCGTACATTTTGATTTAATGAGTGGAATAGACAGGGATTTGCAAAATTATAATCAAGGACACTGGGGGGAAGAATTATATGGAATTTTTAATTCTCCTTTCGGACAAATAATTACCGGTCAAACATTTAATGTAGGAGCTCAATTTTTTGATGGCGCTCCAATGATAGGAATATTATCAAATAATTCGGATGTTGTTAATTTTGTTTCTAACCCGAATTGGAAAAGAACATCTAAACAAACTAAATTTGCAACCCTCAATACTACTTATATAAATACAGATGGTGTTGCTCCCAAAATAAGCTATATCTCTCCGGAGTTATATGGTAGCGGATTCGGACTTTCTTATATTCCTAAAATATATAACCGCAGAGGTTTAATAAATAATCACGCTTCGTATAAAGATGATGACGGTTATGTAGGAGCTTTTTATCATTCACAAGATATTGGCGGATTAAATATAAACACCTCAATATCTTTTGCTAAGTTTAGTGGAGATGACAAAGAATTTTCCGCATCGGCATTATTAAGTTACGGCAATTGGAGCCTTGGTGCCGGTTGGCGTAAGAGCTATATTGAAGGAAAAGAAAAAACAAGCCTGTCAGATTTCAGATTAGCAGAGTTTTTTGACGGCTACCGAGAAGGATATGCTTGGGATCTTGGATTAGGATATAAGTTTGGTCCTTATAAAACCGGTATTTCTTATTTTCAGTCAAAAGCAGAGAACAGTGATAACCAAGATCAAATTGTAACTTTTTCTAACCGGTATCAAATAAACAATTTCTTTGATATTTACTTTGCTACGGCTTATGTTAATTTTGAAGATGAAAATGCAAACACAACAGAAGGTATGGCTGTAGTCGGTGGTGTAGGATTTAATTTTTAAGGGTAAAATAAATGCAAAATATTTTATTTATTTCTGACAATCAAAATTTTATAACAGATTTATCAGATCAAATTTTATACCATTTTTCCGAGTACAATGTCTTATCCGCTGATAGTAATGAAAAAGCTGATATTATTGTTGTTGATGAAGATAAAAAAGCGCTGGAACGAGAACTTGCAAATAAAAGAAATACCCCGATTCTTTTTCTTACATCTGATGTTGAAAATATTTTGGAGCTTTCGTCAGATATTCATATCCAAAGCAAGCCGTTATTGTTATCATCTTTTTTTGATGAATTACAATCTTGTATTAATCGGTTTGACAATAGCGAAAGCGGTTATTTAAAGTTCAATAAATATGAAGTTCATCCGATGAGCAAAGAAATACTTAATTTACGTAATAATGAGATAACCAAACTAACTGAAAAGGAAGTTGCAATAATTAAATATTTGCACAAAAACAAAGATAGATTAATTAGTAAGAATGAGCTTCTGCAAGAGGTGTGGGGATATTCACCTGATGTCAGCACCCATACCATAGAAACACACATTTATCGTTTACGCCAAAAAGTTGAACAAGACAATCCGGAAGCTCAATTAATATTGACTGTAGAAGGAGGCTATCAGCTAAAAGTTTAATCGCTTTTCATAAAACTTCCGGCTTGCATTTTAAATAATTTTGCATATTTCCCCGCTTTTTGCAAAAGTTCTTCGTGAGTTCCTTCTTCTATAATTTTACCTTTATCAAATACTAAGATTCTATCCATTTCTAATAAAGTAGATAATCGGTGTGCAACAGCAATAACTGTTTTACCTTTCATAAGTTGTGCCAAAGACTTTTGAATATATTTTTCGTTTTCGGTATCAAGAGCAGATGTTGCCTCATCAAATATTAATATTGGTGCATTTTTTAATATTGCACGGGCGATAGCAATTCTTTGTCGTTCTCCGCCTGATAAAATAACACCTCTATCTCCGACTTTTGTACCGTATCCATCAACCAGTTTACAGATAAATTCATGAGCAGAAGCTTTTTTGGAGGCTGCTATAATTTCCTTTTTTGATGCATTAGTTTTGCCATAACGAATATTATCTTCCAAACTGCGATTAAACAGGCACACATCTTGAGGTATTGTTGCAATATGTTTATGTAAAGAATCTTGAGTTACTTTTCTTATATCCAAACCGTTAATTTTTATACAACCGTTTTTTACATCAAAATATCTGGCTAACAATTTAATAAATGTTGATTTTCCTGCTCCGCTGGCTCCCACTAATCCGACTTTTTCACCGGTTTTGATTTTGACATTGAGATTATTAAAAATTTTTCGGTTATCTTTGTATGCAAAACTCACGTTATCAAAACAAATATCAGCTTTTTTGGTTTTTAATTTTTTTGCATTTGGAGAATCAACTATTTCCGGATCAATTGCTAATGTTTCCAATGCTGAATTGATTTTTCCTACAATGCGTGACAATTGATTGTAGCTGTAAGTAATACCAAACACCACTCCGGACATGGTTGTAAACAAACCATTTACAAAAATAAAATCTGTCGGATTTAAAATTTCATTTTTTAATAGCCAAGCGCTATAAATCATAAACAACAAAAAAGATATAACAATTGCTGTATGCTGGATAAAAATAATAATTGCACGTCCTGATTCTTCTTTGGTTTCTGACCTTCGCAACATTCTAAGTGCTTTAAGTAAATTTAAGCGTTCAAATTTGAAATTTGAAAAACTCTTTATTTCCGAATAATTTGCAATGGAGTCTATAATCATTCCGTTTGCTAAACTTTGTTTATTACTGGAATCTTTTGACAGTTTATGCAGCTTTTTTCCTAAAAAAAAGCCTAAAGAAATCATCATTACCACCCATAAAACAAAAACCGGTGTTAGCCATAAGCTTACAGAGCTTAATACAACGACACCGATAAAAGCATAACAAATACTCCAAACACTATCCAAACTATGGTGAAACAGTTCTGTAACACCGCTTTGTAATTGCTGTACTTTATTTGATATATTACCGGCCATTTCTTCTGAAAAATAAGCGATAGAATGTTTATTTACATAATCAAAAACATCTCTGATAACTATAGTTCTGATTTTTGGTGTTATTTTTGCTGTTATAATAAAACCGCTGTTCGGAATGGCTGTTCCTAACAACTGTAGCATAAATGTCAGTAATATATAGTTAATAAGGGTATTCCATACAATACTGTCAATACTGACAGAAGATACAGTTTCGTATATTTTAGCCAAATAAAAAGGTACAAATTGTCGGCAAATTTGCCCTATAATCAATAAAAAAAGCATGCTTAACAAAGCAAACCTGAATATTTTTGCATAATGCCAAATAAATTTTGCAGCGGTTTTTTGCATGATTGATTACTTTTTAACACTAAATTGACACTTTTATGTTAATGTTGTAGCATATTTAAAGATTATATGCAACCGTTGAGGCAAAAATTATGGAAACACAATATTATACTCTTATTGAAAAACAAGACTTTTATGAAATTATAGAAAATAAATATGGTGAACTCGCAATATTTATTGATGCCAGAGAAGGCGCACCGTTGAATCCTGTTTTGGAATTTGATGGCAAACAAACAGCCCTTCTCAAGAGAGATGCCCGATTAGCCGTACGTTTGGATAATATCAATGAAGAAAGTGTCGCTCCTCTGGCTGAGTCTGAATTTGTTTTAATTGTAGAACTTAAAGGCAAAATGGTTGAGCGTACTTATGCTGTTCCGGTAGATAATGTTGAGGAAATTGTTTTTGAAGGTAAAGCAACTCGTGCTGATGAGCTGGTAAAATCTAAGAGCCGAGAAGAATTGCTAAAAGAATTTGGTGCAATAAAAGTTTGGACAAATAGCTCTCAAAATTAAACAGAGGTAAAAATGATAGGATTAGTACTTGTAACACACGGCAACTTAGCAAATGAATTTGTATCAGCAATGCAGCACGTTGTTGGCAAGCAAGACAATGTTGCTACGGTATGTATAGGTCCGGAAGACGATATGGAAGTTCGCCGTAGTGAAATTATAAAAAAAGTAGAAGACGTAAATTCAGGTAAAGGGGTTGTTGTTTTAACCGATATGTTTGGAGGTACTCCTTCTAATTTAGCAATATCAATTATGGATAAAGCAACCGTTGAAATTATTGCCGGTGTGAATTTGCCAATGTTGATAAAAATAGCATCTTTACGAAAAGAAAAAGATCTTAAAGGTACTGTTGAAGGCGCACAAGAGGCCGGAAAAAAATACATTAATATTGCATCACAATTGTTAGGACAATAATCATGAGTAATTGTTTTATCAAAGAGCTGGAAATTAAAAACAAAAAAGGATTACATGCTAGAGCTGCAGCTGCATTTGTTAAGACTTTAGAACCCTTTGATGCAGAAGTGGAAGTTGAGCGTATCGGGCAAAGTGTTAGCGGATGTTCTATTATGGGTTTAATGATGCTTGCAGCTTCTAAAGGAACAACCATAAAAGTAACATGCTCCGGCAAAGATGGTGAAGCGGCAATGGCAGCTTTAGAAACTTTATTAAATAATAAATTTGGGGAAGAATAATTTTGGCTGCTACAAAAAAGAAAGCTCCCCGCAACAAAACTATAGAGCTGTCCCGAATAGAGGCGGCTTTATATCTTTCTCAATCTGTAAAGCTAAAATCTAAAGTATCCGCAAGAGAGATTGAAAATCAAGTTATCTGCCAAGATTGCATCAAGGCGATGGACTATCTTCCTGATAACTTTGTAGATTTAATGGTTGTTGACCCTCCATATAATCTTACCAAAAATTTTGGTACAAATATTTTTAAAGCAATGGAGGATAAACAATATCTGGAATGGTTAGACAAATGGTTGTGCAAAACCATAAGACTGCTTAAAGACGGAGCCTCAGTTTATATTTGTTCTGATTGGAAGACCTCTTTGTTTATTCCCAATGTTGCAAGCAAATATTTATTGTTGCAAAACCGCATTTCATGGGAACGAGAAAAAGGCAGAGGAGCCAACAATAATTGGAAGAACTGTCTTGAAGATATTTGGTTCTTTACTAAAAGCAAGAATTATACCTTCAATCTTGACAGTGTAAAAATACAACGTCCGGTATTAGCTCCTTACCGTGACAGAAAGGGTAATCCTAAAGATTGGCAAGAAGATTCCGGCAATAAATATAGGCTGACATCTCCATCCAATATTTGGACAGACATTTCTATACCTTTTTGGTCTATGCCCGAAAATACTAATCATCCTACTCAAAAACCGGAAAAACTTATAGCTAAATTGATTTTAGCATCCAGCAATAAAGGAGAAGTTGTTTTTGATCCGTTTCTTGGCTCAGGAACAACGGCAGTTGTTGCCAAGAAACTTGGTCGTAAATTTGTAGGTATAGAACAAGAAAAAGAATATGTTGCATTAGCATTGAAAAGACTGGATTTAGCTGATAAGTTTCCTCAAATACAGGGGTTTGAAAATGGAGTTTTTAAAAGCAGAAACAGTAGCTTTTAAAAAACTTAACATTTAGCATAGGTAGGTTGTTTTTATAAAAATTAATCTTACATCTTTTATGTACATAGTTATAATTTAACAGGAGAAAATTTATGTCATGTAAAGATATGAGAGATAAACCATCTAAAATGTCAGCATCATCTGATACAAACAATGCTTCCAATAAAGAAAATGATGATAAGAAAACGTCATCAAAAAGCGGATGCGGTTGCGGTTCGCGTTATTAATTAATATTTTAAGTGAATACCCCCTGCCTATTTGCTGACAGGGGGTATTCTTTAGGTTTACTAATTATAAATATTGATTATATAATAATCGCAATTCTGGAAAATAAAGGAACTAAATAATATGAAAAAATGGCTTGTTTTTATTTTATGTTTTTTCTTTTGCAATACAGTCTCTGCCCAGAGCCCTGAAAATCTTAGTAAAATAGAAAAATACTTGAATAATATTAATAGCTTACAGGCAACTTTTGTGCAAATGGCAAGTAACGGAGCAACTGCAGAAGGGCGATTATTTATCAAAAAACCTAACAAAATAAGAATGGAATATGCGGATCCGGTTAATGTTCTCATCGTCGGAGATGGTAATTTTATCGTTTATAATGATACTGAATTAGAACAAGTAACTCATATTGATTATGATGATATTCCGGCAAGTTTGATACTTGGTAATGACATTAAAATTGATGGTAAAAAGATAAAAGTTATTGATTTTTATCAAGATTCAGGTTCCACATCTATAACTCTTGACTATGCTGATAAGGGAGATTTAGGACCGATTACTTTAGTGTTTTCAAACAATCCTATGGAATTGAAACAATGGAAAATTATTGATCCGCAAAGTGTAGAGGTGGCAGTGTCTTTGTATGATACACAAAAAGATATTCCTTTAGAGGATAAAATATTTAAATTTAAAGAGCAGAAAAAAAATCATAAAGGATACAAAAAGAAGAGATAAAAGATGTCGTCTTTCAAACTTGTAACATGGAATGTAAACTCTATCAGGATTCGTTTAGATTTATTAGAGCTTTTGGTTTCTTTAACTGCTCCGGATATTATTTGTTTGCAAGAGGTTAAAGCTAAAAAGGAAGATTTTCCTTTTGATAATATCCGTCAACTTGGCTACGAGCATATAGCTTTATATGGGCAAGCCGGATATAACGGAGTTGCGATTCTTTCTAAATTTCCTTTGTTAGATATAGAGCAAAAAAATTGGGTTGGTAAACAAGATGCCCGCCATATAAAAGCTACAATTTTTGATGATATTGAAATTAATAACATCTATATTCCTGCCGGAGGAGATGTACCGGATCCCATAGCTAATCTTTCTTTTGCCCATAAGTTATGTTTTATGGATGATATTTCTGAATATTATGAGCAACACTATGCAGAGCTTTCTTCCAAAAAGATGATTCTTTGTGGAGATTTTAATGTTGCCCCATCTGAAAATGATGTGTGGAATCACAAGCAACTCTTAAAAATAGTATCTCATACTCCTGTAGAAATTGAACGACTTACAAGACTATATAAGTCCTTAGATTTTGTTGATGCCATCAGAAGTGTTTATCCTGAACCGCAAAAAATATATTCTTGGTGGAGTTATCGTAATCCTAATTGGCAGATAAATGATAAAGGAAGACGATTAGATCATATTTGGGTAAGTCGCGCTCTTAAAAATAAAATCATAAATGCTCAAATTATTAAAGAAATGAGGTTGGCAGCTCGCCCATCAGATCATGTTCCTGTTTTGTTGGAGCTTAAATTATAGTTTCAAAAATTTGATTATTTTCTACTTTTAAGAATTGTGCTTGACCGGTTAAAGAAGAAAAAAGCTCCGGATTCGTTGTTGTAATCCATGCTTGCGTTCCCAATTCTTTAATTTTTAACAAAAGAGCTTCCCTCTTTTCATCATCTAAATGAGCTACAACTTCATCTAATAGTAAGATAGGAGCAAATCCCTTAAACAAAGCTTGGCACTTTGCTTGAGCAAGTATTATACTAATAAGTAAAGACTTTTGTTCTCCGGTAGAACATAATTCTGCCGGCATTCTTTTCTTTTTGTAATATACCTTAAAATCAGTGCGATTAATTCCATCTGCGGATTCGTGAAGCAAAACATTTTTGCGCTGAGAAAACAATAATTGTTTATATTTATCTTCTACATCAACAGCCGGCAAGGTATCCAACATTTTTTCAACTGTTCCGTTTAACTCCAATACAACGTTTGGAAACACGTCATCAGGACGGCTTTCAATAAAAGCATTTAAACGAGCAATTTGTTCTCTTCTGGCTGCGGCAATAGCAACACCCAAAGAAGCCATGTTTTCTTCCAGTCCCGATAGCCACAAATTATCATTTTTTCCGATTCTGATTAATTTATACCATTCTTTATAATAGTGTTCAAAATTTAGTAACCTTTTGGCGTGTTCATTGTCAAAAGCAAAAACCAATCGGTCTAAAAAACTTCTTCTCGGTTGACTCCCGCCTCTAAACAATCTGTCCATTTGCGGTGTAAGCCAAATTGCTGAAATATATTTTCCAAGTTCTGCTTGTGATGAGACTTTATTCTCATTTATTTTTACGATTCGCCTTTCAAAATAACGAGTATCTTCATCATCATCTGTTAGTACATTTTTGATATTTCTTTCAACAGCTGTCCCTATTTTGAAATCATCGTTTCCTTGATAAATTTCTGCAGATATTGCCCAATTAAATAATGATATTTTTTCCGGTTTGTATTCATCATCCGGATCAAAGAATATCCTTTTTATATCAGCTAATTTTGCATTACGTAATCCACGCCCCGGAGTTAATAGAGATATTGCTTCCAAGATATTTGTTTTACCGCTTCCGTTTTCACCAAAAACTATAATTATATTTGCGGTAGGACATATTCGCAAAAACTGATAGTTTCTAAAATCAGTTAAAGTCAGACGAGAAACGCCTGACTTTTCACAGTTTAACGAAAAAATATCTTGTGCCAAATTAGTCATTTATACACGCATTGGCATTAACACGTAGATAGCGCTGGCATCGCTTGTGTCATGAATTACCGAAGGAGAAGAACCGTCTGCAAAAGATATTCTTACGGTATCACCTTTTATTTCTGCCAAAATATCTAATAAATAACGGAAATTATAGCCGATTTCTAACGATTCGTTTTCATATTTTGCATCTAAATCTTCAGAAGCATTACCTAAATCAGGACTAGATGTTATTATCGTTACACGGTCTTGATGAGTAATCATTTTGATTGCTCTTGTCCGCTCAGCTACAACAGACACGCGATCAACTGCCGAAGCTAATGATTTAACGTTAAGCTCTAAGTTTTTATCGTTGTCGGTTGGAATCACGCGCTCATAGTCAGGATATGTTCCGTCAATCAATTTTGATGTCAGGGTAATATCGGCTAATGTAAAGCGAACTTTATTTTCAGATATTTCAACAGTAACATTTTCAACAGAATTATCATCTAACAATTTGCGTATTTCTGTAACGGTTTTACGAGGAATTATTACCCCTTTAAGATCTTCCGCACCTTGTGGCAGAGGAGTTTCAACACAAGCCAAACGGTGACCGTCGGTTGCCACAACTCTTAATACGTTAGAAGCTCCTTCTTTTTTTGCATGAACATATAAACCGTTCAAATAATATCTTGTTTCTTCTGTAGATACTGCAAATTGGGTCCTATCAATAACATCTTTAAGTTCATCTTTTGCCATAACAAAGCTTGTCGGCAACTTGTCTCCGGAAATTACCGGAAAATCTTCAACGCCGATTGTTGACAGTGAAAATTTAGAACGTCCGGAAGCAATGGTTAATAATCCTTTTTCATCAGGAAAAGATATTTCAACTTGTGAACCGTCTGATAACTTGCGAACGATATCATAAAGCATGTGTGCCGGAGCTGTTGTTGCACCTGTTTCTAATGTCTTTGCATCTGCAATTTCTGTTATTTCTGTATCCATGTCTGTTGCTTTAAAGCTGATGCCGTCTTCTAAGGCTTCAATTCTGACATTAGAAAGCACCGGTATAGTGTTTCTTTTTTCAACAATACTTTGTACGTGACTTAATGTTTTTAATAAATGCGCTCTTTCTATTACAAATTTCATTTTAAATATCCGTAAAGTTAATCTTTCTATTGCTTTTTATCATATCACAAACAACAAAAATCAGAAGATAAAAGATAAATATTCAACAACTTTTTTTATAAAAATAAAGCCGCAACATTGCGGCTTTATTTGAGAGTTTTTGCTAGGCATCTAATGCTCTGCGTAATGTATCAATGCTTTCTGCTAAAGATATATCTTCAATAATAAGTTCTTCCACTTTTCTTACTGCGTGCATTACCGTTGTGTGGTCACGATCAAATTTACGACCAATCTCCGGTAAAGAGCGAGAAGTTAATTGTTTTGCTAAGTACATGGCAATTTGTCTTGGTCTTGCAACTGTTCTTGCTCGTCTGGAAGATTGCATTTCTTTAACGGAAATATTGAAATGTTCGGCAACTTTCTTTTGAATTTCATCAATAGTCGTTCTTTTGTCATAAGAACGCAACATGTCTTTCAAAACATCCTGTGTCATATCCAATGTGATTTCTTTATCGGAAAGCAATTGAGAATGAGCAATAACTCTTCTTAAAGCCCCTTCCAGTTCACGAATGTTGGATGTTATTTTTTGTGCTAAAAATTCGGCAACTTTGGTCGGTAATTCAACACCTAATTGTTTAGCCTTGTTGTTTAATATTCCAATTCGCAAGTCAAAATCAGTCGGATGAATATCTGCAACTAAACCACATCCTAAACGAGATTTTAAGCGAGCTTCAATACCTTCCAAATCCGCCGGAGATTTATCTGCGGAAATTATGATTTGCCGTCCTTCTTCAATCAAAGAATTGAAGGTATAAAAGAATTCTTCCTGAGTAGTATCTTTTCCGCCCATAAATTGAACATCATCTACCATTAAAACATCTACGGATCTGAACTGCTCTTTGAATGCGGTTGTATCTTTGTAGCGCAATGCTCGTACAAACTTATACATAAACTTTTCAGCGGATAAGTAAACGATATTGCGGCTGGGATCTTGTTGTTTTATATGCCATGCAATAGCGTGCATTAAGTGAGTTTTGCCTAAGCCAACTCCGGAATACAAAAACAACGGATTAAAAGAAATATTGCGAGATTCGGCAACTTTTCTTGCTGCTGCATACGCAAATTCATTTGTCTTACCTACAACAAAATTATCAAAAGTATATTGTGGATTTAGAGGAACGGACAAGCTATCATTCAGGGAGCTGTCGTTATTATTGGCAAAAACAGCGGAAGAACCTGATTGATAAATATTTTGCGGAGCCGGTGTTGATGTTATTTTCTTTAATAACGAGCGACAAGTAGGATTATAAAGGCTACGATTATCATCTTGTACGGACTGTACTACAAAATTAATATTTTTGATTGCAGGATTCTTCTTTTCCCAAATTTTATGGATGCGATCGCTGTAGTGAGTAATAACCCAGTTTCTCATAAACCGCGTCGGAACGCAAATATTCATAACACCATCAGAAAAAGAGCCGACACTCAAAGGCTTTAACCAACTTTCAAAAGCTGTATCACCTACTTCAGTTTTTAACTGATTGCAAATTTGTCCCCATTGATCTTGAACAGAAGTATCTGTCAATATTGCTTCTTCAGCCATTATAACTCCCCAATTAAATCAAAAATTAAAATTCCCCATCGCTTCTGAGCGTAAACACTATTAAAACTTTGGTTGAAGCAATGTTTTGCTGAAAACCGATAAACGGAAAATATATCTGGTATTTTATTACAATTTGCAATTTTGCAAGATACAAATCAAATCCGTTTACTTCAGCATAACTTCTGTTCAAAATTTAGGTGCAAATAAGAACAAAAAGATATACTCAACCGTCAGTTAAACACACACAAAAGCTCAAATGCTTTTAATGTCTTTTAACTGTTAACCTTTCTTGGCTATGTATAAGATAAGTGTAAAACACCGGTCTTTATACGGAGAGGATTCTTCCTCTTTGTGAGGAGGATTCCGCCCATTTTTTTGAACAATCCCCATCACTCAATAAAGGGCGGAATCTCATCTGTGTTTACTTCTATCTGAAACGATAGATGTTTTTTATTTATTTGTAGAGATGTTTCATAAACACTTTACAAACTCTTAAAAAGTGATTCGGATGTTATCCATTTTATTTTTATTTTACAACATAAAAACAACAGAACATTTGCCGAACATTGCAATTAAATTTCTTGACATAGATTCTTTGCAGAGTCGCTTAGATTCGGTTTATTATTGCACAAAAAACACAAACCCAAACGCCTGCAAATATAGAGCAGGCAAGGGTTTGTGTGTAAAGTGTTTAGTTAATGCAAGCTTTATAGAGCTTTAACTTTTTTAGACAAGCGAGATGTTGTACGAGCTGCAGTGTTCATTTTATATACACCTTTACGAACAGCGCGCATTAATTCTGATTCTGCGACTTTGAAAGCTGCGACTGCTTGCTCTTTATCACCGCTTAAAATTGCTGCTTCAACTTTTTTAACGAAAGTACGTACACGACTTCTGCGAGCGCCGTTAATGATACTTCTTTTGTTGTTACGTGCAATTCTGTTTTTTGCCGATTTATGGTTGGCCATTTTTTTCTTCCATTTCTTAAATAAAGTTAAACACAAATTTTAAATGTAATGCTTTATAAACTCTAAGTGGTTTGTAAGTCAACAATAATTTTTCCCAAACAGCGTATTTCCTACATTTTTTGTGATAAAGATGATAGTTTTTCTTTAAATTCCACGGTATTTAAGCTTAATCTGCAACTTTTGGATTCTAATTCCATCCCGTTTCTTAAAGACATATTTTCTGTTTGTTTGATGGTTTCTTTTGCCTGTACAATAGTTTGAAAAGGTAATGAGGCAATTCTGTTAGCTACTCTAACGGCCTCCGATTCTAAATCTTGAAGAGGAACGATTCGGCTTATTAATCCGCAAGCTTCCGCTTCTTGTGCAGATATTGCTTTTCCGGTTAATATCGCTTCCATGGTTTTGGCTTTACCTATTGTATGAATTAAACGAGAGCAACCGCCAAAAGCAGGTATCATTCCGATACTGGTTTCGGGATATCCGAACTGTGCGGATTCGGCTGCTAAAATTATATCCGCGCTAAGCACAAGATCGCATCCGATTCCTAAAGCGTAACCCGAAACAGCGGCAATAATCGGTTTTGCACAATTTGCAATTTTTGTAAACTCATCTTGCCATGTTTTCAGGGCAAAACTCTGTTGTGCAACTTCATAGTTTAATTCTTGAATATCTATACCTGCTGCAAAGACGGAGTCGTGTCCTTTTATAATTATTGCACGTATTTGTTCATCATATTCCCAAGTTTGCACCTGATAAGCAATATCGTTTAACATTTCTAAGCTGATAGCATTTGACACATCAGGTCTGTTTAAGGTTATGATTCCGATATTTTCTTGTGTTTCCGCTACAATATTATTTGTTTGCTCTTCCATTTTTTTATCCTTAAATTTTACTTTTTACGGTAATTCTTACATACAAAGGTTTCTTTTGTTCTTCGGATATTTCTATTGTTTCTCCTTCTCTTTCAAAAATCAGAGTTTTGTCGCGCTTACCTTGATATATCCATCCCATCTGCGGCAATGTGTTTTCATAGAACTCTATGACTTTTGAAAAAGCTAAGTTATCGCTGGTCAAAACAGCTTCAACCAAGCGGCTGTCTTCGTTTCCGAAAGCAATGCCGTCACTTTGAATTTGTTGTAATCCTTCCATAACAGGCACGTCTTCCAAGCCTTCAATAAAAGCTGCTCTAATCTGAAATGGTAGCAACAATAACGTAAATATAATGAATATTTTTTTCATAAAAAATCCTTATTTTTGCTTATGTTTACAATAAAAAGTTGATCTCCCGGCAATAATTGTTTTTTGGATTCCTCCGGTTTTATGTATATCGCAAGTACAGTTAGGACATTTTTGCCCTGATTTTTGATATACACAATGTTGATTTTGAAAATATCCCAAATTTCCGTCAGGTTTTTCATAATCCCTTAATGTTGATCCACCTGCTGCAATAGCTTTTTTTAATACTTTCCGAGACATTTCTACTAAAACATTGCATTCCTCCAAAGTCAAACTATTAGCCGGTCGCAATGGAGATATACCTGCTAAAAATAAACTTTCAGAGGCATAAATATTGCCGATTCCGACCACGTTTTTTTGATCCATGATAGCTGCTTTGACAGGTAACTTTTGCGATTTCAATCTTTCATATAAATATTTCCCGTTAAAAGTTTTCTCAAATGGTTCCGGTCCGATTCCCTGAAATAATTTCAAATTAAATACTTCATCTGTCGGAGCATAGGTGAATAACCCGAAACGTCTGGGATCATTGTATATCATAAAGCCGTTTGCTGTTTTTATGATCACGTGATCATGTTTGTTTATTTGCTGAGGAAGATTGTCACAGATAAGTATCTTACCGCTCATTCCCATGTGCCATATTAATGAAAGGTCATTATTAAGCTCTATAATGATATATTTTGCTCGGCGCTGATAATTATTAATACTGGCGCCTTTAATTTTTTCACGTAGATTATAAGGGATTTTTTGTCGCAAATTATAATTATTTATAATAACATCTTCAATCAGAGTTTCTCCGATTGTTTTTTCTAGCGCATTTTTAATTGTTTCAACTTCAGGAAGCTCGGGCATTTGTTCCTCATATTTGCAAAATTTATAAATTTATTATAAATACTTTTTTACAGATTACAATTTATAAAAGCGCAAATAATAAAAATCTGATTGCTCATATTGTTTGAAAAGGGTATAATTCATCTTCTTTTAATATGGTGAGAAAATAATGATAAAGCGAACCAAACGTCGTAGCAAATATTTTGCCCCTCAAAATGATCATGCTAAACATTGCTGTGATCATGATGGGTGTAATGAAGCCGGAGAATATCGCGCTCCTAAAGATAGAAGGCTGAAAGAATATTATTGGTTCTGTTTGAAGCACGTTCAAGAATATAATTCTAAATGGAATTATTTTGACGGAGAGGAAGAAGATGCAACGGAAGAAGAAACCAAGCGCCATTTTAGATTCGGAAGTCACATAAAATATAATTTTGGTTTTGACGCTGATGGTAATTTCAGATTTTATGATGAGTATCGTTCTGATTATTCGGTTATAAAAGAATCTCGCTTTACAAAAGAAGAACGTAAATGCCTTGAAATTATGGAATTAAGTATTGATGATTTAACCGAAAGCTCATTAAAAAAACATTATAAAAAAGTTGTAAAAAAATATCATCCGGATCTTAATCCTGATAATAAAGATGCTGAAGAAAAATTTAAAATACTGAGTACTTCATATAAAAGCTTGCTAGCTAAAGTTAAATACCTTTAATTACGATGAATATCCTTAGCGGATAAATTCATTCTGGTCTGTTTTTTTGGCTTTTCCTGTGTTTTCTTTTGTTTTTTTCTTGCTGCTTCATTTTGTTTGTTCTTTAAGACAATTTTCTCAATATCGGTTTTCTTTTTACGTCCTGATTTTTTTAGAATCAATTCAGCAATTTGTTTGTCATCTGTAGATTTTTCTCCGGCATTGAGAACTTCATCCAATTTCATTTTTTCAAGAGATTTTGTTTGAGATGTTTCGGCAGCTTCTGCCATTTTTCGGATTCGGTCAATTCCTCGCAACATAGTTACGGTTTCTTTTGCAGACAAAATCTTTCCGTCAGTTTTGATTTTTGTAGCAGCTTCTTTGCTTAATACTGTTTCTAAAGTGTTGTTAGGAAGTAATGCATCTTGAGCTGCGGTATTTGCTAATTTTTTGTTTATGCCGCTAAATCCGGTTTCTTTAACCATTCTATCCGCTTGCATAACTGCTTCCATTTTGCCGGCGGTTTGTTGCATAGACTGATTTTTCAAGATGTTTTGCTGATTAATCTGTCTTTTTTCATCTTCATATAAGGCATTATATAAAGAACTGTCCAAATTTAACGGAATGACGTCGGAATATTCACTTTCATCATCTTCTTCATAAGCTTCCTTGATTTTTTTTCTTAATTTTTTTATTCCTTTTGGTAAATCTGAAGGCTTAACGGATTTAGATAGTGCAAGGGGCTTTTTTTCTTTAGCCTCAAATTCAAGAGCTTTTTTTACATTGGTTTTTCTGGTTACTTTTTCTGTAGCGCCAAACCCCTTTTTATTCTTTTTCCATTCAATATTAGAACTTGATGAGGTCTCATCCATTTGATTTTAATCCCCGCAAAATAAGCCGTCTATAACGATATTTTTACACATAAAGCCATCTTTGTCAATTATTCGGTATCTCTTTATATGTAACCATTAAAGAACCATCAGATAAGTTACAGGAAGAAACCATAATGGCGTTGTTTTTTTGACCATTTAAAACAAAGCTTTTTGTTGTTACAGATAATATATGTTCGGTAATTTTTTCTTTTAAACTTTTCCAGTTATCTTTTTTATCAAAAAAATTACGTTGAGATTCCAAAATTTCATCTAAATTAGGCTCGTTATTCAAAAGTTCGTTTTGCGGTTTCCAAAGTTTTATATATGCCTGATTATAAAAAAGTAACCGTCCGTTTGTACCGAAAATCAAGACTGCATCAAAAAGGTTTTCCAGCATTTCTTTTTGTCCTGATAAAAGAGCATTATAGGCACTGGTTGTTGCTATTCTGTCGGTAATGTCTTCATAGGCAAAAATTAGTCCACCCGTAGGGTAGGCGGCTCTCATTCTGCTAAGGGTTCTGCCATTTGGAAGATGTAACATATCTTTTTGCGGCTCAATAATTTGTGAGAATTTTTTTTGTTCTTCATTTTTAAACATTAAATAGTCAGGAACTTCCGGTAATAATCTTTTTTCTCTTATCGTATCCAAGAAATAAGCATACGATGGTGATGATTCCAGCCAGTCTTCATCCAGTTTCCAAAGGTTTGCAAACGCATGATTATGAAAAGCCAATTTTAAGTTTTGATCAAAAACGGCAAAAGCTGTTCCCAGTGTTTCTAGAATTTCTAATTGCGCATTTTGATGTATTTTTAAGTTTCTTTTTAATTCATCAAGTTCATTTACATTTATAAGAATTCCGGCTGTGTAAATTTTATCTAAAGTATCTTCTCCATGAAAAGGATTTTCAAAAACTTCCATAGCAAACCTTTCGCCATTTTTAACAACACTGACATTTGCTTTTTTTAGGCGATTCGTTTTAACTGCAAGTTTGGCCAGTTCTTTTGAAATGCTTTCTCCCTGCGGATTGCTGATCTCCGGTTTTTCTTCGGATTTATCATTTGACATTGAACAATTGGAAAATTCTGAAAAAGCTTTATTATAATAAGAAATCTCAAGCTTGTCATTTCTTAACCAAAGAGGGAAAGGAATATTATTCAAAAGGTTTTGAATGGATACAAGATTTGTTTCGGCATTGGTTTTTGTTTTTTCTAAAGATAAAATTTTAGAAGTTTCAAAACTTACATCTCTAAACCAAATCATATCACAGTATATATTACCGTCAGCACCGTTTATTCTTGCTCCGGACAGATGTAAGTACTTGTTTGCGCTTTTCAATATGAAATGATCATCAAAAGAAACCCCGTCATCTTGTAATAAAGCGACATATTTTTGAATTTTTAAAGCATCTTCTTTATAAAAATGTTTTAATATTTCAGTAAATGTTGTTTTGGTGCCGTTTGGCAAGTTCATTATTACCGCCAAACGTCTGGAACAACGCTCGCTGATACTTTCTCTGGGATCATTTACTTTTTGATCGGGATATATAAACGCAAAATATCCGTCTCGCGAAGCATAAAGAGTTTCTGCATATCTTTCTCTGTCGCGATTTAAAAAATAGTTTTTTTGTTTTATTTTAAGAATTTCAATTGATTGGAAAATTAAGATGATCAGCAGAGATAACACGATACCGCCAATCAAGTACCATAAATCGGGTGCTGCATAATACATATCAACCAAAAGAGGCCAGTCTGTCATTGTTTTTCCATATCAATAAAAATATTGTTTATTTACAAATTTTAGTATATAAAACAATTTAATTAAACTTAAATTTTTTTACTAGTGGAAAAATGTATATCTTAGCGTTTGATACAACAGCTTCGGCTTGTTCAATTATTCTATGCCAAAATAATAGTGTTTTGGCAAAATATGAACAGGTTATGGAGTTTGGTCAGTCGGAAGTACTTCTACCTGAAATACAAAAAATGTTAACGGAACAAAATATAACATTTGCGGATATTCATGCTTTATTTGTTTGTGTCGGTCCGGGGTCTTTTACCGGAGTTCGGTCTTCCGTTTCTGCGGCAAGAACTTTTCAGATAGCCTGTCCTAATCTGTGCTTGGGAGGAGTATCTGCGTTTGATGCTTATGTCAGCTGTTTGTTACCTGAGGAACTTACGGATACAAACGTTGTTATAATAGAAACCAAACGAGATGATTTTTATGTCCAGATTTTTGATAGCAATCTTCAAAAAACAACTCTTCCGCAAGCATTACCTTATAATGAAATAATTTCTTTATTAAAGGGGAAAAAAGTAACTTTGATTGGCGATGGGGTGGAACGCTTTTTATCATCTCCGAGCGGACTAAGTTTGCACTGCATAAAAATTATGCAACATTTAGATATAAGTGCGTTGGTAAAAGTCGGCATCCGCCAGTATAATGACAAGCGCTTGGATTATCCTAAACCTCTATATTTACGCACTCCGGATGTTTGTTTACCTAAAGTTAGTCAAAGCTAAATCCCGTACCGGCTTCTCTTCCTAACAATTTTTGAATGGTAAATGAAATTTCATCACGATGATTGTTTTCAATAATACTGATAATTTCAAGTTCCTGTTTATCTAAGCGTCTGTTTATGCCTAAGGAATCATAATATTGTTTACTGTTGTTATATAATTTTGCAGCTTGTAGGCTATTTCCTTGAGCATAAAGATGTTGAGATAAGTTTTTTTGTGCATTGGCTACTTCACGCGGATTTATTTCTTCATCCGCCATATCCAAAATTTTTTGATATGCCCAAATTGCTTTATTTGAGGTTTCTGCTTTAGCATACATATCCGCCAGTCGGCTCCATGCAGATATATTATGAGGCTCAAGTTCTATCGCCAACTCAAAAGACCCTGTTGCCAGATGAATATCATTTATAGCTGCTAAATTACCAAATACCAGTGCATGTGTAGAAATTTCACCATACAAAGCTTCTTTTTTTGTTTCGGAAGAAGCCGTGCCTGCCATATCAATATTACTGTCCATCAGCTTTTCTAACATAAATAATGCTAAAGAAGGATCCCCCTCGGATAAATGATATAAAGCTTGTTCTTCAGAAGGAATATCTTTTTGATTCTTCAAGTCTTCAAAATAACCGTTTCGGCATATTGATACAAATTCTTTTATTGCTTCAACAAGTTGCAATACATCCTCTTCAGAACTTGCATAATGGTTTCTGTACATAATAGTTTGAGCTATTTTTAGGTCATCAACTCCGCGAGCAATCATATCAATAATTAATCCGGTTAATTCATTCAATCCGAGATTCGTTTGATGATAAGAAAGATTTTCCGGATTTAATGTTATCACATCATCATTTTGTTGGGATTGTTGATTGCCTTTTTTCCAATCCAAGTCAATTTCTCTGCTTCTGCTTTTTTGTTGGCGAACAACATCTTCTTTTTGTTCTTCTTTTTCCTTTTCCTCTTCCTTTTCCTTTTTTTTCTTTTCTTCATTATCTTTGATTTTTCGTTCTTTTTTCTGCGACCGTTCTCTTCCGGCTTGCGCCATTTCAAGTTCTTTCTGAAGTTCTTTTTCAAGCTCTATTTCTTTTTCTTGATCTTCAATAATCCGATCAAGTTCTTTGGCATCTTCTTCGTCAAAAATATCGTCTTCAGAAGAAGATGTCTTATTACTTTTAAGAGAAGAGAAAAATGATTTTACAAATACTATAATAACAAGAAACAAAAACATAATGGTTGCGATAATCATTAATATTGTCGCAATCATTCTTAAGTTATCTACACCGGATAAGTAATTGTTGATAAAGTCAGATAGCATACCAGCATATTTAGTGATCATGCTATTAAAATCAATAGATGAAATTTTTGTTATGAATTGTTCATACATCATTTTCAAACCATTTACAAAATACATTTTTACCTATAAAATGTCAAGAAAAAACACTATAGTCGCTAAAAGTTAAAAAATAATAAGAGATTCTGTAAATGGGATATTTGTCACAAAAGAAAAGATCTGTCAGAGAGTATAAAATTTTCTTTGCTTCAGCTGTTTTATTGAGCATTTTAACGATACTTTCTTTATTTTCCGATTCTTTTCCGGCGTTAACAGATAAACTGTTTCTGTTTTATTTGATTAACATTTTGCTTTTGGGATATGCTTTGTTTTGTATGCAGATAAAATTTGCATTGATATTTTTGCTTCTGATTTTGATTAATTTTTTTCATCTTTCCGCTTCATCTCATCTGTTTTTTAATAAAACTTATAATGGCGATACGGATATTCGTATTTCTTACAATGCAACAACTCTCAATACTCACGAAGTAAGCGGAGCTAAGGGACGACGTTGGCTGCATTTTTCTTCGGAAGTTCAAGCATCGGTTAGTGAAATCAATATTGGTGCAAATAATTTTAAGCTTATAATGCTCAATTTTGCCAATCAAAGCACCAAAGCAAAACAAAGCTACTTTACACAACTCAAAAACTATATCATATCGCAAGATATTCCTGTTGTTGTTATCGGTAATTTCGGACTTTCTGCTTGGCAACCTGTTATGCAAACATTTTTAGATGATACAAACTTGAAGATTTTGAACAGATTAATTTTTGCAAAACAAGGCAGTCGCGGAAATTATTTTAATACTCCTACTTTTTATGTTTTAGCCTTTGATGGTTTTTCTATTAAAGATTTATCGGTTTCTGCTCCCGATTCCAAAAAGGATTTCCCTGTAATCAATATGTTATTAGGCTTCAAAGAGAACTAAATCGCTGTTCCAGAATTTTTGTAAGTTCTTCATCTCCGGATTCTTTAGCATACTCAAGAGCAATCTTTTGATTCTTTATGTATTCGTCTTTTTTGCCGTTACGCAACTCGGTTAATGCAATATTTGCATAATCTATTGCTGCTCCGCACCAACGTTCATTATACAGTTCCGTACTCAGAGCTTGATTAAAAAGTCCTTTTGCTCGGACACTATCTCCTTTTTCTAAAAAGATAACTCCCAAAAGGTTATAAGCATTTGCTATATGGAAGCAAGTTTGTTTTGTTTTTGCTTTTTTGATTATGTTTCTCAAGATTTCTTCCGCTTTAGTATCTTTTTTAATTTTATCAGAGCTTGAGCTTGAAGCTGCATCATTTCCAACATGGCTGAAAAATTTTTTGCGGATTTATATAAAACTTCAGCTTCACGCGCCTCTTTTACTACATTTTTCCATTTATTTTGCGCTGCTTCAATTTGTGCAATAATATCTGAATTTAAGGCTCTTCCGCTACGATAAGAAGGGATAATATGCTTTTGCGCTTCTTTGCAATACTTTTTTGCTGATTTTAAATCATTCCTGATAAGATAAGAAATGCTTATTTGATTATATACATATACCATTCCTTTTTTATCTTTAGCAGAAGCAAACATTTTTAAAGCCTTATTAAAACAGTCATCAGCTTCATCATATCTGTTTTGCTGAACCATCAACATTCCCAAGTTTCCTAATGCTTCAGCAAGCTTAGCTTTTGCACCTGTTTGCGTAAATAAGTCAATTGATTTTTGCAACATCAATTGTGCCGGATCAAATAATGCACATGCTTTATATATAATTCCGCACAACATATAAGCTTGAGCTTCTTCCATATACATTTTTTGCTTATTAAATATTGTTATGGCCGAATTTATTTTTGTGCTTGCCGATTCCAAATCTCCGTCATAAAGGCTTAAAGCCGCCTCTATTGCCAATAATCGGGCTTGATCGGTTTTATTTTGTGGTTTTATCTGTTTTTGCAGATTAAAACATGATGAAAAGTCAAATTTCATAAGAGAATTTTCGGCTTTATGCAAGGCATCCAAGGGCTTTGCCTTTTTGCCGCAAATGGTTTTAAGTTCCGCATCCTCACAATGCTTAAATAAAGATGAAAATTTTTGTTTTTTAATATCCGCAAATATTTGGCGTAAATATTTTTGAGGTAAGCGATTTAATTTTTTTGCCGCTCGCAAAACAGCAATAGATGAATACCATCTGTCGGCAGGAATACATGCTGCTATATTTTTTTCTAAAAAATTATATATCATATTTTGGCGCAAAAATTTGATGTGCCGCTTTAATATAAGAAGAGATATTGTTATCAGAAAAAGAAGTGCAATCATCTTTTTTTTGCTTTTCTTTACTCAATGTTAGTGTTTGCCATTTATTCTGATAACATAGCGTATCATAATTTTATTGTATAGGAATTTTTTATTATGACCATCACCAAACTTCAATCTAAGGAACTTTATACTCGTTGTGATCCTCGTAAGTTTAAGTTTTCAAGTACTGCCGAGCTGGAGGAGAGGTTATCCGCGCTGGGTCAAGATAGAGCATTAAATGCCGTTGAGATTGGAGTAAATATTCAATCTAAGGGATATAATTTATTTTGTTTGGGTCCTGAAGGAACCGGCAAAACCAGTTTAGTTAAAAGAGTTTTGATTGAAGAAGCCAAAAAACGTCCGACACCTGATGATTGGGCTTATGTATATAATTTTGATGAACCTTATAAGCCTCATGCAATCAGCTTTCCGGCTGGTGTCGCTACAAATTTTGCAAAGGATATAGATAAGCTTATAGAAAGTATTTCAGAGGCGATTCCCGCAATTCAAGAGAGCGAAGAATATAAAAACAGTATCAATCAGATTAACGAAAAATACAAACAACACAAAGAAAAATATATTAAGCTTTTGCAGAAAAAAGCCAAAGGCAAAAGTGTATCTTTATTGCACATGCCTGTAGGATTGGTTGTTGCGCCGGTAAAAAACGGAGAAGTTTTGAGTCCTGAAAAATTTGAGGAACTTCCGGAAGAAGAGAAAAAACAGCTTTTGGACGATCTCAACCAAATGCAAGCCGAGATTGAAAATACCGCTCAAGACTTACCGCAATGGGAAGATAAACAACGTAAAGAAATAAATGATTTAAGAGAAAAATATTTAAAACTTACGGTCAAAAAACCGATAGATGATTTGCATAATACCTATCGCTCCAGTAAAGGTGCTTTAGAATTTTTAAAGAGTATTCAAAAGTATATTTTAAATAATGCTGATGATTTTTTGCCGGCAGCCGATTCTCCGGCAGAAACGGGAGAGAATGCCGGCGAAGATCCGTTAAGCGCATTGTTTTCCAAATTCAAACAACCGGAAGAAGATAAATATGCAAAATTTAAAGTTAATGTTATTGTAAAAAATGAACCTGAATCAGGCGCTCCGATAATTCACTTAGACCACCCGACACAAGGCAATTTGGTTGGAAAAGTAGAGCGTATTCAGCAATACGGTGCATTACTAACAGACTTTTCATTAATTAAGGCCGGTGCTTTGCATAATGCAAATGGCGGTTTCTTGTTAATAGATGCACGAAAATTACTTATTCAACCGTATGCTTGGGATTCGCTCAAGAGAGCTTTAGCTTCTAAAAGCATTAAGATTGAAGCTCCCGGAGAAGAGACGACATTTACGACAATATCTTTGGATCCTGAGCCAATTCCGTTAAACGTAAAAGTTATTCTTACCGGAGATGCCGAACTTTATGAGCTATTGTCGGAAAGAGATCCGGATTTCTCTGATTTCTTTAAAGTTGAAGCTGATTTTGGTGTTTTAATGGATAGAACTCCGCAGAATGAAGTTGAATATGCAAAACTTATCGGTTCACTGTCTAAGAAAAAGAAACTTCGCTCCTTAAACAAACAAGCTGTAGCAAAAGTTATAGAATATTCATCTCGTTTGGCAGATAGTTCTGAAAAACTGACCGCACACATTGCATCTATAGGAGATTTATTACGTGAGGCAGATTATTGGGCCAGAAAATCAAAAGCTAATCAAATTGGAAAAAATCATATAGAACAAGCTATTGAAGCTCAGATTTATCGCAGCGACAGAATAAAGCAAGCAATGTTGGAGCAGATAGACAAGGGAACAATACTGATAGATGTAGATGGCAAAAAGGTTGGGCAAATTAACGGTTTGGTTGTATATAATTTTTCACGAACCAGTTTTGGAAAACCGGCAAGAATCACTGCTCAAGTACGTATCGGGCGTGGCGAACTTATAAATATTGAACGAGAAGTAGAAATGAGTGGTCCGATTCATTCTAAAGGAATGCTGATTTTAGAGAGCCTTATCGCTAATCGTTTTGCAAAATATACACCTTTATCCTTATCTGCAGCAATTGTTTTTGAACAATCTTATGGTGGAGTTGATGGTGATAGTGCTTCGTCAACAGAATACTATTGTATGCTTTCTGCAATCTCAGGACTTCCTATTAAACAAAGCATAGCCGTAACCGGTTCAATTAACCAGTTCGGAGAAATCCAGCCTATCGGCGGAGTGAACGAAAAGATAGAAGGCTTCTTTGATGTTTGTGTTCAAAGAGGTTTAAACGGGAGTCATGGTGTTATAATTCCGCGTACTAATGTTAAAGATTTGATGTTACGAGAGGATATCCTAAAGGCCGTTGATGCCGGAATGTTTCATGTTTGGGCAATAGATACTGTAGATGACGGTATAGAAATTCTTACCGGCATAAAGGCCGGAAAAGCCGATAATAATGGTAAATACCCGAAAGGAACCGTAAACCGTAAAGTTCAAGAAAGTTTGGAATATTTTTATCGTCAATATGCTAAATATGCCAAAGAAACACACGGTTGCATGTAGTGTATAAAACAAAAGACCTACCAAAGCAGGTCTTTTTGTTTTTGAAATGGCGCGCCCGAGAAGATTCGAACTCCTAACCTTCTGATCCGTAGTCAGATGCTCTATCCAATTGAGCTACGAGCGCATCAGCTTTCGTATAGTGTTATTACATTGTTTCAAAATTAATTGCAAGCAAATTTTTAAAATAATTTAAAAGAATTTTAATTTATTTGGTATTAAAATCATTTTTGAAGTAATAAATATCTGTAATATATCCATTTAATGCTTGTTTTTTATGAAAATACCTTTACAAAATAGGTAATAAGTGTAAAACAGAAAATGTATGTGTTTTTTATAAGGTGCTTAATTCCATGACAAAGTCTGCAAATAAAATTTATTTATCCGCAATGTTGTTTTTATTAGGCGGATGTGCTTACTCTTCGGATGCATTGTTCCCTTCTCTGTTTGGAGAAGATGAGCAAGAGCCTGCCGTTGTTTCTGATGATGCCGATGTTGCTGTTGTCGGTTCAGCTACTTTTGAGCCGGTAAAAATTTCAGAAGGTAGCAATACCGGAACTTTTGTTGGGCAAAAAGTTGTTACTTTTCGTAATGAACTCACTCAATTGCAAGGTTCCATCAGCAATAACAATGCTCAATTACAACAGATTCGTACATCTGTAGTAAATAATGCTTTGCAATATCACAAAGCAATCGGAATGATTGAAGCAAAACTGCAAGTAGGTACAACCCCCGGCAACCCGCAAATGTTTGCGATGCTTGAAGGAGCTCAAAACAATATTCAGGTGATGAATGCTAATGCAAACGCTTTGACACAGTTAGCTGCCAAAGTTGCGGCCGATTCTGCAAATACTGATTATTTAGTAAATGCAATTCGTTCTGCCTATACTATCTCCGGTGCGGTAGATGAAGATCATCGCCAATTGCATGTTTTAGAAAATGAAGCAGGTCAAACATCTATTTTGATGAACAGTCTGTTAAATGAAATTAATAATGACATCTCTCGCCAAAAACAATATATCAATACTGCCAGTGATACTATAGTTCATCTTAGTTCTGCAATTAAAGTTGGTAGCTATGGTGTAAATAATGTTCCTTTTTCAACACCATCAGCAACAAACTCTTTTGGATCTGCTCCGGTAGTTAACAGTGGCTCACCTTTATTTGCTGTTAAATTTAATAAAGCAGGAATTAAATACCAAGACGGACTAAAAAAAGCTGTTAGTAATGCTTTGTCTAAAAAGCCATCTGTTGTTTTTGATATTGTAGCTGTTAATCCGGCAGGAAGTTCTGCTGCAATAGCTAAAAATAATGCAACTCAAATTTTCCAAGAAATGGTAGATATGGGTGTTAATCCGGCTAATATTAACTTATCTGCAAAAAGCGGAGCCGGAACTAGTTCAGAAGTTCAAATTTTTGTAAGATAATTAAAAAAATATCAAAGCCGCCAAGATTATGTCTTGGCGGTTTTTTGTTTGTTCGTCCACCACTTTTAATAAAGATTTGACACTGTAATTTTAATATGCTATTCTGTAATTAAACAATTACAAGGATAGGATAATGTTCAGGCTCGGAGTAATATTATTAGCTTTGCTGGTGCAGATAAATTCTGCATTAGCCAAAGTTTGGTTATTACCGGATTATCAGCGCAAACAGATTTATTCGCACCGTATTAATGGCGAAGATAAAGAACGTCCCAACAATGGCGG
>JAFTII010000030.1 GCA_017457005.1 Alphaproteobacteria bacterium
AAAAGAAAAAACAACAAGGAGAGAAAAGATGAAAAAATTAGCAATATTAAGCCCGTTAGTAATACTGATGGCGTCAACATCTTTAGCGCAGGACAGTTGTATCGTGCGCCCTTCTTGTGCCGATATGGGTTACACCAAAACCATAGATGATTGTACCGGTAAAACCACCATCAAATGCCCGTTTGATTTAACTGCGGTTAGTTGTGAAGATGAAGATAGTTCATCAGAAAGTGCCGCAGAATGCGCTTCTTTTGGATATATAAACACTCCTAATGATTGTTCTGGTAAAAAATTAAAATGCCCATATGATGAAAATGCTGTACTTTGTTTAGGATATTCTCTGCATGATTTGGATTGGAATGAAATGATAAATATAACAAAACAACATTCAAATCTTTCCAGTGATGGAACGTTTACACTGCCTAAAGATGGTTGTATTTTATATAGTGGTAATAGCTATAGACTAGCTATAAACAACAAAGATTTTTATATTAATCCTAATAATACTAGTAGTTCCACATATGAACAGAATAGTCCTATATTCTTATGTTTAAATAAAAATGAAACAATAAAAACAATGGACGTATCTAATAAGACCATTTATAACACCACAAACCAATCTTTATGGTTTATCCCTTACAAACTTACATTTAAATCAAAATATGCTTGTGATATTGGAGATTATTATTACGAAGATGATACTTGTTTAGATATGCCTGTGCAAACTAAAACTCCAATAGGAATAGTTTTTGATACCGAAAAGAAATTGGTTATTTCCCTTTCTCATTATAATACTAGTGTTTTCACTTATACAGATATTAGTGGTATTACTAATTATACTGCTAATGCTGAAAATGATTACAATGGGCTAACCAATTCTAAAATTCTTTGGGCTAATGGTACGACAGTATGCACTGATAAAGATTATCAATACAATTTAACAAGCTCTAAATTTTGGTATATACCATCTGCTGGAGAAATAAATAAATTAAGTAATAATTTTGATTTAATTCAATCTCGCTTAACGGAAGTTGGTGCAACTACATTAGGTGGAACATATAGCTATAATTATAATGGCACCCCCATGACTGCAAATATAGTTTACACAACATCAACCGAATACAACAGAACATCGTCTTGGTTTTGGAGAGTTGATGATAAAACGTTATATGCTACTTCAAAACAATCAAGTTCTGGATCACCTGAACAGAATTTCACACGTTGTATTTTTAGTTATGCAGATGATACTGACTATTGTAAAGAATATAACTTATATACAAAAGAATATAGTTATTGCAACTATTCATCTTGCACATTAAACGGATATACCTTTTATAAACTAACTAGCTGTGATTGTTCCTCTTTTTATACCATTGCAAACAAAAATACTTGTATTAATGCCGGTGGAATTCCTTGTCCTACAGATGAAACTCTTTGTTCTGTAAAGCTAGCTTGCCCTGGATATTACGGATGTGGCGGAGTTTGGCAATATTGCGAAGGAACAACTTGTCCTGAAGATGAAACATTATGTTCGGTAGAATGTGTAGAAGATTATTTTCCGAGTGGCTGTTCAGATGAAGAAACTTGCGAAAACAATGGTGGTGTATATCGTAATGGATATTGTTCTGTTGCGTGCTAAAAAAGGGGGAAACACCCCCTTTTTAATTTGAGATTGCCCAAGTAAATCGGGCAATGACATCTAACCTCTAATACCTAATCACTTACTCCTAGTGACTAAAATATCTTTTCATAACCGGCTGATTTGTTCAAAAACTTATCACCTGTTATAAAACGATAACCTTTATCCAGCGCATTGATTTTTTCTATATCATCTTTATCCAATTCAACAATCTGAGCCGAAAAATTTTCTCTCAACCGATTTTCATGTACTGATTTTGGAATAACACAAATACCTCTTTGTATTTGCCAAGCTAACACCACCTGTGCCGAAGTAGCCTTTATTTTATTTGCTATTTCCGCAATTATCGGATTTGTTAAAACTCGTTCTGAATTTTCATGATGTTGAGACCCCAATGGAGAATACGCAGTAACCGCAATATTATTTTTTCTGCAATAATCCACCAAATCATTTTGTTGCAACAACGGATGATTTTCCACTTGATTTAC
This sequence comes from Alphaproteobacteria bacterium, assembly GCA_017457005.1. Lineage (GTDB taxonomy): Bacteria > Pseudomonadota > Alphaproteobacteria > RF32 > CAG-239 > CAZU01. Next base: position 2,128 of record JAFTII010000030.1, read on the forward strand.
CATAGGGATAACTCTACTTACTTCAACCAAAGCAGAAAGTTTTTGCTGATTAAAATTAGAAACTCCGATAGCTTTAGCTAACCCGACATCATAGATCTTTTCCATTTCCGCCCATGTCTGTTCTAAAGGTTGTTGTTCTAAAGGTATCCAATCTTCATCTTTCTGTGGCATTATTATTCCCTTTTTTTGTGCTACCGGCCAATGAATAAGATACAAATCCAAATAATCAAGCCGCAAATCTTGCAAAGTTTTTTCCAATGCCGGTCTGACATCTTCAGGAGCATGACAATCATTCCATAACTTAGAGGTTACAAACAGCTCCTCTCGTTTGATATCCCCTTCCCTAACCGCATCAAACAATGCTTGCCCGATTTCAGCTTCATTGCCATATACTGAAGCACAATCAAAATGTTTATACCCTAATTTTATTGCCCAACGAATGGCCTGATATACTTCTCCCGGTGCAGATAGCCATGTTCCCAATCCGATAATCGGCATTCTGACTTCATTATTCAAAACCACATCTTTCATAACAAAACCTCCTTATAATGATTTTTCTTCAATATAAGGAGGCTTGTCACAAATTTAAAGCTCTGAAAATAAATTTTTATTCTACTTCCCAACTTTTGGAAAATTCCTCATCTTTGAATAAAGCAGCCAGACCGGTAATCTGTTTTAAGCGCAAAAGCTCATCAGCGCCCATACCGATATTTTTACAAATCCAACTGTCACTTTTTCCTAATTCCAAAAGTTCTGCCACGATATTACTCATCAGATCAACACTATGGCTGCCTCTGGCACGGTTATGTCTGATGGTTGAAGCGATTCGTTCGCCTAAATCTTTATTAATTACTACTACCGGTAACTTTCCTTTTTCTCTGGCATAAATGCGTTCACTTGTTTTCATAATCGTATAGCGGTGGAAGCCATCTACAACAATATATTCATCTACATCGCTGTCATAATAACAAACCACCGGTTGAGTAAAACCGTCTTCCCAAATTGAAAGTTCCAACAATTTCATCTCCGGAGGAGCAACACGATTAGGGTTATAATCATTTGCCCGCACCTTCTCTACGGGAACAGCTAAAACATTATATACTGGGCTGGTAAATTTCTTCATTTTTCCTCACAATCTTTTATACTTTTCTATAAGTTCTCTTTCTCTAGCTATTTGTTTTTTGGTTTGAGCAAATCCCATATATTTACACAAATGATCATTCCTCAAAATACAAACCGCCATTCTTTTCCATGACGGGATATCAATAGTTGACTTAATATCATCCGTATGGTCGGGTGTTCCCAAAAATACCAATCGGTCTTTAGAAGATTTATAATGACTTTTTCCGTTATTTCTTATTTTATAATTACAGGCTTCTAATTCTTTAATTGCGTCCTCATTAACAACACCACCGTTTTTCCACCAAAAACGAATAGAGGTTTTAAATTTATTGATATAATTTTCTCTAATCTTTTCCGGTAGTGTAGCTAATAAGAATTTTACATAACTGCGCCATGTATGTCCCTTAGGCAAGGTAATCTTACCTACTCCCATTAACTTGGTATTACCGTAAATCGCAGCAAAATTAGCTCCATTAACTCTGGATACCACCTTAATCCACGTCATTGGCTCCAAAACCCTATACAAATTCAAGCTTTCTTTTGCATTTTCATGATATGGACTGGAAACTCGCATTTGGTTTATTGATAAACCGGCCTTATAATACAAATCATAAATTTTATTATATTCATAGCCGTATTTAGCATTAGCAACCCATACATCTTTAGTTGTCCAATCATACAACGGATACGCATTATACCAAGTTTTTCCCATTTTAGTGGTCCATTGCGAACCCTTCATTAATTCTTTTCGCGCATTAGCATACGCACGATAACGATTGATAGATTCATCAGCGCGAATACCAACCAAACAAATAGTAGTTCCCTTATGGTGCTTGGCATACCAATTTGCAAACATTGAATATAAATCTTCTTGGGTCATTTTATATTTATACATCTCAATCGGATTATTTTTCAGATTGATGATATACGGACGATCCGGCATTGGTCTGACCCACAGATCTTCTTTTTCATCATCCCACGGAAACCAATACATCTGATAATTACTTACCGCACATCTTGATCCCATAGGCAAACATACCCAATACGGCTCTATATCATCTATATTATCATCAAACATTTTGGTAACATAATCTGTTGTAAGCTGATATTGTGCTTCAAAATCCTGATGAAAAACGCCTACTTTCTTTTTAATATTATGCTTACGTTTATAATCAAGCACCATGTTTAGTAACAATCCGCTATCTTTTCCGCCGGAAAAAGACACATAGATATTATCAAAATTATCAAACGCAAATTTTATACGTTCCATAGTTGCATCATAAACATTTATATTTTTATATACTTTCATAAATCGCCAACCTTTTTATTTGACATTATATTAAAAATATTTTCTAACACAATTTTTTTTCTTTTTAAATTATCTCTAATAATATTTTCTAATGTTGTATTTACCCAAAAATCATACACATTAAGTTCAAAATCCTCATTTCCCTTAAACCTTGAAATAATATAATTTTTATCTTTATAGTCAAATGTCTGAGTGAAGTATATCACATTACAACATTCTTTCAAGAAAAGTTTTGGAATATCAACTTTATAAATGCAAATCATTATATTACAATCATTTTCAAACATTCTGATTGCTCTTTTTTTGTCATTCATCCCCGTCATTATCACAAATTTATGATTCGCTAACAACCCCGATTCTCTCAAAAACTTAATTTCACTGGTATATTTTGTATAAATAATTACCTTTTCATTTTTAGCTTTTTTTTCATTAAGTATCAACTGCAATTTAGTAATTTTTTGTTTGCAAATCGTATAATAATACTGAAACCTTTGAATAATTTTCAAATATGCGGCCCTTGGATTATCTTGCAAAAATTTTATTTTATCTGCCTGATAAACTTCTTTTTCTGCTTCGCTAAGTTCAAGATCACAATCAAAATAATTAATCTTTAAGTCATCCGAAAAATCACAATAAACAATAAAAGACCTGAGCCTGTTTAACAGTTTTTTTTCCAATTCAGGAATAGACCACCTTTTAGAAACATCAAAATCATCAGTATAATAAGGCATATATTGTTGCAGAAATTGAGTTTCGGTTTTGTTGATTGCCGGAGAATAAACAAACATTAACTGCGCATATACATCTCTTATTGCTCTATATATGGGAAGTTCCGATAACAATAATCTGTATTTAAAAATTTTGCGCAACACTAACATTCTTTTGGTGCGTGAAGTTACCATATTTTTAAGATTAAGACTGCCATCCAATATACAAAACACTTCATTTTCAGAAGCTATATCAAACAACTTAACATATATTTCATCTGTTAAAGATATATCATCATACGAAAAGAAAACAATTTTATCATAAAGATTACCGGTCTTTTGCTTTATGGCTTCCCGATATTCAGCATTATCCACATAACCTGAAGTCGCAATCCATATTACTTTTTCCCAATCGTTTTTCAGATGTTTAATAATTTTAGTCGCAACGTCAATTCTTTTATCATATTCCTTAACCCAGACGATTCCACCATTATATTTTTTCAAAACATGGTATTTAATTCTTTTGTTTTTCATCATACACCAGCCAACATTAAAGCTACCTGACCTTCATTAACAAAAACATTAAATTGCTGGTAAAAAATTGCTAAAGCAAATACATAAGATGACCTGACGGCATTCATTATTAGAAATAACTAATATATTACAATCAATAGTTTTTCAAGAATAAAAAATATCATTTTAATCTTCAGATACAAAAAAAAGCTTCCCTAAGGAAGCTTAACTGGCGGAGAGTACAGGACTCGAACCTGTGCATCGGTATCCCGATGACGGATTAGCAATCCGCTGCATTACCACTCTGCCAACTCTCCGAAATGATAACGGACTTATATTTAACTTATGTTTATTATCTCGTCAACATTTTTTTTACTAAATTTAAGTTTTGTGTGAAGTTTATATGATTTTATCTCAACTTATTTTTCTAATCCTTAATAACCATTGTCAAATAAGTCATTATGATAAACCCGATAAAAACTGCTGCTGCCGAACGATTAGTTGTTTTATTTCCGTAAGTTTCCGGTAATATTTCATTAATTACCACAAAAAGCAAAGTTCCTCCGGCAAAGGCCATTCCATACGGAACAATATTAAAGCTTACCCCCATTAAAAACAATCCGACAATTGCCCCCAAAGGTTGAACCAAACCGATGGCAAATGCCGTCATAGCTGCTCTTAATCTGCTGTTTCCTGCTGCAACTAAAGAAATGGCGATAGTCAAACCTTCCGGAATATTATGTGCAGCAATACCCACTACCAAAGATAGCGGATTAACAATATTTTCAGCTCCGTAAGCTACTCCCACTGCCAATCCTTCCGGTAATTTATGTAAAGTAATTGCAATAATAAAAAGCCAAGCTTTTCTTATGTCAAAATAAGGTCCATGATGTCCCATGGCATTATGCTCATGCGGAATTACCAAATTCAACACCCAAACCAATAATACCCCGCCAAATACGGCTAACACATAATTCAATGCCGTTTGATAGATATTTTCTTCACTGACAATTTGCTTCATTGCCGGAACCAACAACGAAAAAAATGATGCCGCCAACATTACTCCTGCGGCAATATTAAGCAACATATTGATATCTGATTTTAAATACCGTTTTTTTATAAAAATACACAATCCCCCTAATCCGGTAACCAGACCGGCAATAAGAGAAGCGCAAAACCCTTGCAAAAATACATCATTCATAACTATTTCCTATCAAATAACTTTGCAATATCTGATATCTTCATCTCCACATAAGTCGGACGTCCATGATTGCATTGTCCGGAATGAGGTGTTCTTTCCATATCACGCAGTAATTTATTCATTTCTTCTGCATTTAGACGTCGTCCTGCCCTGACAGATCCGTGACAAGCTATCGTTGCACAAACCAAATGGAGTTTTTCCGTTAATTCAAAACCGTTTCCCCATTCTGCCATTTGTTGTGCCAAATCTTCTATTAGTTTTTTGACATCAACATCTCCGAGCAATGCCGGTATTTCTCTGACAATTACAGCGGTTGTTCCAAACTCCTCTATTACCAACCCCAATTTTGCCAAATCAACAGCTGACGATAATATTCTATTTTTTTCAGCAGGTGACAAATCAACAATTTCCGGAATCAGTAATATCTGTGAAGCGGCTTCGTTCTTTTCCAATCCTTGCTTAAGTTTTTCCATCACAATTCGTTCATGTGCAGCATGTTGATCGGTAATAATAATACTATCTTCACTCTGTGAAATAATATAGGTATTATGAAATTGAGCTTTAGCTACTCCTAACGGACCTATATCTGAGCGTTCAACAACATCTTCAACATCATCAATTCTAACGGAAAATTTACGTTCCAACTCCGGCAAGCTCGCTTGAGAATAATTTTTATACGGTTTAGATTGATAATTTCTGTTTGGCAAAACAGGTTCTTCTAATCTATATACTTCATTTGTTTCCTTATTACTGCCGTCCGAAAAGTTATTTATACTGATTAATTGCTCCAAATTTAAGATATTAGATGTCTTATTGGCATGTAAATTAATGGCATTTCTAACTGCACTGATTAACAATCCGCGAACAAGATTATTATCATAAAACCGTACTTCTGCCTTAGCCGGATGCACATTAACATCAACATATTTGGGATTAACTTCAAAAAACAAAGCACATAAAGGATATCTTCCTGATGCCAAAACATCTTGATAAGCTCCTCTGAGAGCTCCTAATAAAAGCTTATCTCTTACCGGACGATTATTCACAAATAAAAATTGCGATAAAGAATTAGCTTTATTTAATGTCGGTAAGGAAATATATCCGTATATTTTAACATCTTCCCTTTCTGCATCTATACGTATAGAGTTTTCGGCAAAATCTTTTCCCATAACCGCGGCTATACGCTCAAGACGAGCTTCAAACAAATCTCCGTTACATGCCGGTAAAAATTGTTTTTTTCTATCATTATCATATAATGTAAAAGCTACTTGAGGATTAGCTAAAGCAATTCGTTGTAATATATCATAACACTGCGCAGTTTCTGCCGTAGCGGTTTTAAGAAACTTCAAACGTGCCGGTGTAGCAAAAAACAAATCTCTTACTTCAATTTTTGTTCCCTGATTAAGTGCCGCCGGAATAACTTCTTTCTTATATCCGCCATCAACTTCTATTTTCCATGCATTATCTGCATTTGCTTTTCTGCTTACAATGCTTAATCTGGCAACAGAAGCTATTGAAGGCAAAGCCTCCCCTCTAAATCCCAAAAAATTTATATTAAACAAATTATCATCAGGTAGCTTAGAAGTCGCATGACGTTCAACTGCAACAGACAACTCATCTTGTGACATTCCTTTACCGTTATCGGTAACGGAAATTAATGTCTTTCCTCCCTCATTTAGTCTTATCTCAATATTAGTAGCTCCTGCATCTATGGCATTTTCTACCAATTCCTTTACTACTGAAGCCGGACGTTCCACAACTTCACCGGCCGCAATCTGATTAACCAAATTTGAAGGAAGGATTCTGATTGTCATTTATTTTCTCAATCGCTTAATCATCTTAATTAAATTAGTTGTTGAACTGTCATGTCCCAAACCGGAAGCATTACTTTGTAATTCAGGTAAAATACTCAATGCCATTTGTTTACCTAATTCAACCCCCATTTGATCAAAAGAATTAATATTCCAAATAATTCCCTCAACAAATGTTTTGTGTTCGTACATTGCAATCAGCATTCCTAACGCATACGGATCAATCTTTTTGAAAATCAAAGTATTAGTCGGACGATTTCCCGGAAAACTTTTACATTTTTTCAATTTTTCTGCTTCTTCTTTAGTTTTTCCGGCTTTACACATTTCATAATATGCCTCCCGTGTTGACTTTCCTCTCATCAAAGCCTCTCCTTGAGCAAGAGCATTCGCCAACAAAATTTCATGATGTTCGCCTACTTCATTATGAGAAATTGCCGGAACAATAATATCACAAGGAACAATTTCCGTCCCCTGATGCAATAGTTGAAAAAATGAATGCTGTACATCCGTACCCGCGCCGCCAAAAACTATCGGAGATGTACAATAATTGACCAATTCACCGCTATTAGTAACAAATTTTCCGTTACTTTCCATAATTTGCTGCTGTAAATATGCCGGCAAATATTGCAAATATTGATCATACGGAATTATAGCCGTACTATGAAAATTAAAAAAGTTATTATACCAAACACTCAATAACCCCAAAATAACAGGAATATTCTGAGATAATTCCGTATATTTAAAGTGCATATCCATTTCATGTGCGCCATCAAGCATTTTTTCAAAATTATCCATTCCCACAGCTAATGCAATAGAAAGCCCTATTGCTGACCACATTGAATATCTGCCCCCTACAAAATTCCAAAACTCAAACATATTGGCTGTATCAATTCCGAATTTTGCTACTTCAACTGCATTGGTGGATACTGCAACAAAATGTTTAGATACTGCATGTTCTCCTAAAGCATCTACCAACCATTTACGACAAGTTTTAGCATTTGTAAGTGTTTCTATGGTTGTAAATGTTTTAGAACAAACGATAAACAAGGTTTCTTCCGGATTAAGTTTATTCAAAACTTCAGAACACGCTGTTCCGTCAATATTAGATATAAAATAGCATTTTATATCCTTAGCCCAATATTTTTTTAAGGCCTCGGTAGCCATTTTGGGACCCAAATCAGAGCCTCCGATACCGATATTAACTATATTGGTTAACTTTTTACCGGTATAACCCAAAAATTTTCCCAATCTGACATCATCGGTAAATTTACGTATTTTAGCCAAAACAGCATTAACGTCCGGCATCACATCTTTACCGTCAACATAAATAGGTGTGTTTTCTCTATTACGCAAAGCAACATGCAATACTGCTCTGTTTTCGGTTTTATTAATTTTTTCACCTTTAAACATTGCCTCTATTTTTTCCGACATTTTACATTCTTTGGCCAACTCCAATAGATACGCCATCGTCTTATCTGTTATACGATTCTTAGAATAATCCAACATCATGGCATCTAAATTAATTGAATAGCGCTCGGCTCTTTGTGCATCTTTCTTAAAAAGAGTTTTCATCTCTGTTTTCTGCACATCTTTAAAATGCTTAGTTAATTTTTTCCATGCTTTGCATTTATTTGAAAGTTGCTTACATCCGAACATTTAACATCTCCTGAATAAAAATTTAAAATTCACCGATTTCAATTGTAATTATTTTTTTATCATTAAAATATTTTCTAATAACCTCATTAACCTGTTCTAAATTAATTTGTTTGATATATTCGTTTCTTTTTTGCAAAAAATCCAGTCCTAAATTATATTTTTGCATAGCCGTTAATATTTGAGCGATATTTTGAATTGATGCAAAACGCAAATTATATGATGCAACAAGAGAATTTTTTGCTTTAATTAAGTCTTGTTCATCAATTCCGTTTTTTGCAAAATTTACAATTTCATTTATTAACATTTTTTTTGCTTTCGCAAAATTTTCTTTAGTTGCCGAAAATCCTACTAACATTAAAGGAGCTTTATCATCTAGAGATAAATATGAATAGATACTATACGTTAACCCTTGCCGTTCACGTATTTCTTTAGCTAATTTAGAAGTTAATCCGCTTCCACCCCATATATGATTTGCCACAAACAACGGATAAAAATCATCATGGTTACGTCCTACCGAAGGCATCGCTGCTAATAACATATTTTGTCCTACCGTACGTTGCAGAGATTTTGTTCTTCCGTCAAATTTTATTTCAGCATTACGCACAAAATCAACTTTTCCGATAGAAGGCAAATCATCAAAAGCATCTTCAAGCACAGTTTTAGCCTCTGAAGGAGTAACATCTCCGGCAATACCTACGACTAAATTTCTTTTACTTAAAGAATTACTCACAAACTCTGATAAATCTTTTTTGCTTAATTTTTCAATATCTGAAATTCTTCCCAAATAATTTTCGGAATAAGGATGTTGTCCATACACCTCCTCAGCAAACTCAAGTTGCAATTCATTAGCCGGATGTTCTTTTTGACGTAATATTGCTTCTTTCATTTGTTGTTTGATTCTGAGAATATCATCTTCATCAAATCTGGGAGATGTCAGCATTAAATTCAAAAAATATATTGCTTTAGCGAGATTATCTTTTGTCGTCAAAAGACTTCCGCCAAAATCATCTTTTCCGGCACTAAAAGTTATACTAATTGCTTTTAGATCAAGTTCTTCTTTAAGAGTTTCGGTATCATAATCTCCTGCTCCTTCTGTCAACAAAAGAGAAACCATTCGTGATAAACCTTGTTTTCCTTTATCATCACTGATTGAACCGGCATTTTTAAATATAAAATCTATACTGACTATCGGATTGGCATTATCTTCCAACAAATAAGCAGTTATATCATTTTTTGGCGTTTTCAGTTCCTTAACCGCAAGCGATAATGTTTTTCCCTGCAAAACCGAATTATCAATTATATCTTGCCAACAGTCCTGTTTACGAAAAAAATTAATTATCCCACCAATCAAAGCTGCCGACAAAAACACACAAACCGAAACTTTTGAAAATAAATTATTTTTACGATATCTGGGATGTCTAACCATTATTTTCATCCTCCGGTAATAACACACCCACTACTTGCGATGCAGATTGTTCCAAACTCTTAAGTGCATCAATTACTTGTTTTTTTCGCACTTGTCTAAGTAACTGCTCTTGATTCTCAATATCATCCAAACCGGCACCTGCACAAGCCATTGCTCCAACAATATATGCAGCATCTTCCGGATTATCTCTCAAATAAACCAAACCGGCCAATAGTTTATGTTTAATTTTTTCCACTTCATCGGTATCAAGCTCTTTTATAGCCTCATCCCAAGCATTTTCCAATATTTTAATTGCTTCATCTGCGTCCAAACCACCAACCGGAACCATTGACACCTGAAAAACTCCATAATCTTTAGAAACAGGATCATAGTCAACTGAAACAGCTAATGCTTTTTTATCTTCCAAAACCAATTTTTTATATAATTTAGAACTTTCGCCTCCTCCCATATAATGTGCTAAAATTTGTAACGGATAAACTGCATCTTTGTTTTTTGCCAATGATGGAGCAGTATAAACTTTAATTATTCTCATTGATCTCACTTCGGCATCTGAAAGCACAATCTTAGCTCTAAATCCGTTTTTAAGATTTGGAAGTTTAGTTTCTTTTATGTTTTTAATCGGCAAATTAGCATAATATTTCTCAGCTAATACTCGTGCTGTTTTTATATCTATATCACCACAAATTACCAAAACAGCGTTATTCGGTGCATAAAAATCATTATAAAATTTCTCAGCGTCTGCTTTTGTCAATTTCAATATTTCTTCATCTGTACCGGTAACAGGACGTCCGAAAGGGTGTTCTTGCCACAGCACCTTATTAATTTTTTCTCTAAAACGTGCAATCGGATTATTATCAATCCGCTGTTTACGCTCTTCAAAAACAATGCCTCTCTCACGTATAAAAGCGGTATCATCAATATCTAAATTATTCATCCTGTCCGCTTCCAAAGCCATTGCCAATTCCAAACGACTGACATCTGACAACTGATGATAAGCAGTAACTTCCATACCGGTAAACGCGTTACTTTCTGCACCATTTTCTTCCATTAATTGATTAAATTTATCCGCTGAAACTTTTTTTGTCCCCCTGAACATTAAATGTTCCAACAAATGAGCTATTCCGCCTTTTCCGATTTCTTCATCGGCAGCACCGGTTTTATACCATAGCATGTGTTTAACTATCGGAACTCTATGATTAGGAATTACCAATACTCTCATTCCGTTATTTAAATAGAACTCACCGGCCCCAAACATCCCTTTGGCACCGGCATCAAAAGTTGTTAAAAATACAAAAAACGTAATATAAAATAAAAACCTGATCAAAAGACAACCCGTAAATTTAATTTTTAGCCCAAACATCTTCTAAAGATTCAATTTCTTGAGTATCAAGCGGTTCTGCAACCGGACGCAAATCGTACTCCGGTGGAATTGATAATGGCTTACGAGTAGTTACTTTTGTTTCATCGGGAACATTTTTTCCCAAACCCAACTTATCTTTATTAAGACTTCCGCACGCACTCAATAAGCCTAAAAAACAACAAGCAATTATCAAATTTCTCATTTTATTTTCCTTTCTTTTGCTTAAAATAGACAATTAAATTTTGAGCAATCAAAACCGCCGCACCTATACAAATAAAGCTATCTGCAACATTAAAAGCCGGCCAATGGTTTTCTCCGATATGAAAATCTAAAAAATCAAACACTGCCCCCAGTCTGACTCTGTCAATAACATTACCAATAGCCCCACCGATAATCATTCCCAATGCAATTTGTGCTTCGCGATTTTCTTCAGATTTCAACCAATATATCAAAAAACCTACAATTATTATAGCCAACCCGGATAACACCCAAGCGCCTAAATTTCCATAATTATTAAACATAGAAAAACTCACGCCGGTATTCCAAGCACGAACTAAATTAAAAAACGGAGCAACATAAATCATTATATGCTCTCCCAACACCTTGTTTAGCATGACATATTTACTGATCTGATCAAAAAAAACAACCAATAAAGCAACATTTAACCCGATAAACATAATTAACTAAAATCTCCTGATAAAATCAAAATTAATATATCAACAAATATTTATCAACAAAAGCAATAAGTATAAGATATAAACACGATACTAAACCAAAAAGAGTTTTGCCAAACCCAAAAATATAAAAAAACCGCCACAATCCGTGATTGCAACCAAAAATACACCCGAAGATACTGCCGGATCTACTTTTAGCTTATTCAAAACCAAAGGAACCAAAATACCGGACAAACTTGCAATCACTAAAGTCATAAGCATTGCTATTGCAATAATCAAGCTGATCATTCTATATTCCGGAAACCACACATAAGTAATTGCCCCTATCAAAAAAGCAAATAAAGAACCGTTATTTAACCCCACCAAAAATTCTTTTAAAATCATCCTTAATGTATTGGAAGAATTTAACTCACGAGTTGCCAACGCTCTTACCACAACAGCCAACGTCTGATTGCCGGTTGTTCCGCCCATTGAAGCCACAATCGGCATTAATACTGCCAAAACCGATATCTGAGCAATTATATCCTGAAACTCTTTAACAACCGAAGCTGCTAAGATTGTTGCAAGCAAATTTGTGATTAACCAAACGATTCTTGACTTAAAAATAGAAAAAACAGATTTATATACATCACCTTCTTCCGTACCGGATAAGTGCATAATATCTTCAGAAACTTCTTCATGAATAACTTCTACCACATCATTAATGGTAATTACCCCGATAAGATGCCCTTTTCTGTCTGCCACAACCGCAGATTGCCAGCCATACTCTCTAAACATGTGTGCGACTTCTTCTTGATCGGTTAAAACATCAATCGGCACAATTTCTCCATCCATAATATCAAATAAAGCTTCTTGTGGCTTTGCACGCAAGAGTTTATCAAGAGCTATCTGTCCGGTAGGACGAAATTTTTCATCAGTCAAAAATATATTATAAAAATCATCAGGTAATTCTTCATTTTTAAGCAAAAACTCTTTTGCTTCTTTTACTGTCCACCAATCAGGAATACTTACGAATTCTCTGGACATAATACGACCGGCAGAATCTTCCGGATAAGCTAGTGATGACTGAACCTGATACTGTAATTCAGGCTCTAATTTTTTTATAATACTCTCTTGTTCGTCTTCATCCAAATGCTCTAAAATTTCAACAACTTCATCAGAATCCAATTCATTAGCGATTTTGACAATTTGTTTTTCTTGCAAACTTTCAATAACCTGCTCTTGAACAAATTCATTCAACTCCGGCAATACTTCCGGATTAATTTTATCTCCCAAAATTTGGATTAATTTGGTTCGCTCATTATGGCTCAAAGATTCAATAAGTTTGGCTTGTCCGTATTCTGACAACCCGTCAACCATCTTGCGAACATGCACCAAATCATCATCATGCAAACCTATTCGCACCGATTCTATAAATTTAGGTCCCAGCCCTAACAATTGTGACTGCGGATTCAATTTCTTTTTCTTTTTGGAAAACAATTTAGATTTAGGAAGTAAACCACGTTTAAGACGTTTGCCCATTGTTACCTCCTTATAATTGCTAAAGATATTATTTATTCAGATATGACACAACCTTTATAAAATAAAAAAAGCCTTATTAAGCAAGATAAATGGTGCGGCCAAAAGGACTTGAACCTTCACGGGAGTTCTCCCACAACCACCTCAAGGTTGCGTGTCTACCAATTCCACCATGGCCGCATATCGCCAATAAAGCTGCAAACAGAAATAAATCACAAATAAAAATAAATCAAGTCTTTTTTGCATTTGGGGAAATTTTTTTTATAATATTTAAATTTCAGTTTCCAAAAACTATTGCTTATTTTAAATTTTCATATTATTAATTACCCATCAAACTAATTATTAATCAACTATTTTAATCCGAGGAATAGGAAGTATATCAAGGAGATACGCCCTCGTAAAATAATCCTAAATTATTATGACAATGTTTATAATTGGACTTGTTGTTGGCATAATTGTCACTGCATTATTCATTTTTGCAACATCTAAAGCTCAGATAACAGCATCAGATGGTTGCCGAGAAATTAAAAAAAATCCTTCAACTTCAAAGATCAAGCCACCTTTAACCAGTAACTACAAAGGTCTTCCTGAAGTGGAATGGAACGGCAAACTCCCTGCAAAAGTTGATGACTATGTTCGCCCTCGTTATGTATATGAGAACTTGGTTGAAAGTGAAAAACTTGATTTTTCTCAAGGACATATCATTGGCTATCGTATCAGTCCGACTTTAGTAATTCATAGTATGATTGGCAAAAACTATGAATCTACCGGCATTGCAGATTTTATCGGATATTACAAAGGTCACTTGTTGTCTTATCCGGAAGCGCAAATACTCTTGTCTTGTTGGGATACTGTAGATAATATGCGTAAAAAAGCCGGAGATGCACCTCTTCCTATCGGACCTTTTTGGATCTGGACAGGATTATATAATCAACTTGTTTCTCCGCATCAACCCTATTTACATATAACACAACCATTACGCACAGCAGGTATTGTCATGAAAAGATAACAAAAAAACAACCACTGTTTTGAAAACAGTGGTTGTTTTTTATACGGACCATCTTACTATTTAACTTTTTTACTGTCCGGTTCTACCAAACCACCGGATATCACAAACTTTAACCCTTGTTCAACTGTCATATTCATCTCTATACAGTCTTCTCTGGGAACAAAAATCAAAAATCCTGATGTTGGGTTAGGAGTTGTGGGGATAAATACACTCAACATATCTTTCGGACATTTGGCTTTAATTTCTCCTTGTAAATCAGAACTGACAAAGCCTAAAATCCAAATTCCCTTACGAGGATATTCCAACATAACAACCTTGCTAAAAGCTTGTGTTTTACTTGAAAAAAATGTTTCAAACACCTGTTTTAACACAGAATAAACGCTAGAAACAAGCGGAAGTTTATATACAATCCACTCACCTAATTTGATAAAAAAGCGTCCCAAAAATCCAGCTGCAAACATACCGACCACAATTAAAAATAACACTCCTATTATCAGACCAAGTCCGGGTATGGTATAAGGCATATTATCAAATTTATATTGTGGTGGTAACAAACGATTTACCAAAACATCCATCCATAACACAAACTTAACAGCCAAATAAAGAGTTATTGCTACCGGAGCAGTAACCAAAATTCCGGTAAACAAGTATGCTCTAAGCTTGCCGCTTAATTTCATAAAAACCGCTTTTTCTCTTTCTAAACGAATTTTTTTAATATTTTTTGCACGTTTCTTTATATTTTTAGATTTTACCATTTTTATGTTCCTTTATTTTGAGCCTTGTACAAATCGCTTCAGATGAGCCATTATACGTATTTTTTTATGTCTTCAATAATAAACTGCACCTCATCCTTTCCATTCCAAGTATCTCTGCGCAATACTCCGACCACATCAAATTTATCTCCGTTAGAAGTAAGCATTGCTTTTCCGATTTCATTATCGCCAACCCGAAAAGCCATTCCTTTTATGGTTACGCCATTATCTGACGACAATAGACAACGCACATGCCCTACTCCGACCAAAAAAGGTTTTATGATTCTTACATTACGTAACATCAATTTAGGTTCTGGATTACCGGCACCATATGGTTCTAATTTTTCAATATCTAAAGCTAAATTTTTGGTGGCAGCACTCACATCCATCGTAGCATCAATTTCCAGTATCGGCGTAATTGCTTCGCCTCCGATACTTTTTTCCACATATTCACCGACAAATTTGTGAAATTCCTCAATCTTATCCTCACTGAGCGAAAATCCGGCAGCCATAATATGTCCGCCACCTTTGGTTAAAATACCTTTTTCTTTAGCCGCCATTACTAAAGCTCCTAGATCAACCTGCGCGACAGAACGTGCAGATCCTTTAACTTCATCAGCTTCTATAGACATAACAAAAGAAGGAACATTATAACGCTCTTTTAATTTACCGGCCACAATCCCGATAACTCCTTGATGCCAATCTTTTCCAGCCACAAATGCTATCGGATATTCTTGCGGAGTTCCTTCCAAAAATTCAATTGCTTGCATTAAAACATAATTTTCAATGTCTTTACGCTGAACATTATATTCGTTTAACTTATCAGCCATAACTTGTGCTTTATATTCATCGTTACAACACAATAGTTTATGACTTGTATCAGCATCGCCAACCCTTCCTCCGGCATTAACTCTCGGTCCTAATACATATCCCAAATGAAAAGCAGTCAATACGTCTTTAATACCAGACTTTTCCATAAGTGCCGTCAATCCGACATTAGATGATTTTTGCATAATTTTTAAGCCTTGCTTAACATACGCACGATTCAGACCTTTTAACGGCACAACATCACATACCGTACCCAAGGCAACCAAATCCAACCATTGTTTCAAATCTGGCTCTTGATAATCATGTTCATAATATTTTTTTTGACGCAATTCTCTATTGATTGCCACCACTACCATAAACACAACTCCGACGGCAGCCATATATTTCAGATAAGGATATTCATCACTTTCATCTAATCTTTTAGGATTAACCACTGCCAACACATTCGGAAGCTTAGCCTCTGCTTCATGATGATCTATAACGATAACATCCATTCCTTGTGACACTGCATATTCAAGAGGCTCAAAAGCGGTTGTTCCGCAATCTGTCGTAATTAAAAGTTCCGCACCTTTTGCCTTAAAATCATCAATAGCTTTTACACTCGGACCATATCCTTCTTCTCTTTCCGGAATATGAACATCAGGAACTACTCCGACTTTCTCTAAAAACAATCGCAACACTGCAGATGATGTTGCACCATCTACATCATAATCTCCGATAATGGCAATTTTTTGTTTGTTTATAATAGCATTTGCAATTCTGTCTGCTGCTTTATCTACATCTTTTAATACTGACGGGTTAGGCATAAAAGACAAAAGTTTTGGCTCTAAAAAAGCCAAAACTTCATTATCTGCAATTCCTCGTAAAGCAATAATCCTTGCTAAGACATAAGAAAAATTATATTTTTGCTCTAACAGCTCAACCAATCGTTCATCAACCGGAGTAACTTTCCATAAATTACCCCCTAACGATTTATTATCGGAAGAAAACTCAGTCAATTATTATCAATCCTAATAGGCAATATAAACTTCCGCACGACGGTTTAATCTTTCTCCTTCCGGCATAACTTCCAAATATGCCGGCATAGAATCAGACATCGCTTCTATAGTTATTTTATCAGCAGGCACGCCTGCACGTTTAAGTGCAGCGGCAACATTTTGCGCTCTTTCCATAGATGCCTTAAAATTAGCCAACTTATGGCTTGCCGGATCAGTATCACGTGTACGACTTGAAGAATGCCCATATACAATGACATTTGCATCATTTTCTTTAACCATTTTTGCGATATTACGCAAATTAGAATTATATTTAGGGCTAAGGTAAGAACTTCCGTTATCAAAATAGAATGTATCTACCCGATAACTTACAGATGCGCCGGTATCTTTAACTTCATTATCATTAACCGTGTCAGTGTCACTTTCATTTACATCTGCTTTTTCATCTGCATCAACATCTATAGGCTCTTCAAGCAAATCTTCCGTTGCCACCGGCTTTGTTTCAGCCGGCTCAACTTCATCTTCGTCATTTGCTTCATCAATTGTGTCATCTTCCTCATAAGCAACATTTTCGGTATCTGCACGTAAAGAACTTCCCTCTTCGGGCAATTCTCTTATTACTCTGCCGCCTTCATGAACTTCCATTTCATCAAGATTATCATCAAAGTCCGGAAAAACCGCACTGGCACAACCGGAAAGAAGGAAAAAAGCACTTAAAACACCAAAAATTTTATTATACGCAGACATCAGTTACACCCTCAAAACTTTTAAACTGAAATTAAATTAACGCATTATCTCTCATAAAACAAGCACAAAAATTAATTTTCAGCAAATTAATTTGGTTATAATTTTTTAATATTTATTTGAATTATTATCAAATACAATTATAATAGCGATATTATAAAAAACATTATAGGAGCAAATATGCCTTCTGCCAACATTAAATCCGTATTTGAAATTGCCAATTGGTTCTTCAGAAGAGCCGACAAAGACGACATCGGTTTAGATAATGCTAAATTACAACAACTTATGTTTTTGGCTCAACTTCACTTTGCAATTTCCAATAATCATACTCCGCTGTTTGCCGGATTTTTTATTCAAACTCCGAAAGGAATTGAAGACCCTAACTTATCACAACTCTTACAACTTGGTTTGCCTTTGATAACAAAATCAGATTTTGAAAAATCAACTACAGATTTTTTGGAACTTATTTGGAAAAAATACTCTCCGTTATCCATCTTACAATTAGACGACCTTATCCGAAAATCCGTTTGCAAACCAGCAACTCAAAGCAATAGTGTTTTAGCCCCCATAGACATCAATACTGTTGCCGCTGAATTTCATAACAACATAAAATATAATGCTGATACTGTTCAGCCGGCTCCCAAACAAAAAGTTTTAATCTCTCAAAACGGACCGGTAGTTGTATCCCAATGGCAACCACGAAAAGTTAAATCAACTAATTCTAAGGAGAATTAAATTATGCTAAAATTTATGAGATTATTTTTATTAGCGTTAATTATTACCGGATGTAACAGTGAGCCGGAACCCAAACCGACCACTCCGTTAATGATTAAGACATCCAATGGCGACATACGTTTTATGGTTGAAGTAGCCAACACTCCCGAAGACCTTAAAACCGGACTTATGTATCGCACTAATCTCGGTTTCAACAGTGGCATGATATTCAATATTTATCCTGTTCGTCCTATGGCTATGTGGATGAAAAACACCAAAATTCCTTTAGATATGTTGTTTGTTGCTCCGGACGCTTCAATCATTATGATAAAAGAGAATGCAGAACCGATGTCAGAAGCACACATTATATGCAAGGAACCGGTTAGAGCTGTTATTGAGATAAATGCCGGACAAGTAAAACGCCACGGTATAAAAATCGGAGATAAAGTAACTCACATGTTGTTAAATTCTATGTTAGATATCAAAACTCCCGGACCTGAAGCTCAAATGCAAAATCAACCAGCACCTGCCCCCAAAGCAAACCTTACTATTCCGGAAGTTAACCAAACAGTACCGGCTCCCAAAGCTGAAATTATCGTGCCTGAACTCAAACAAGCTCCGACACCTGCAATTTCAGTCCAACCCAAGGAAGTAAAACCTCAACCGGTAATTCCTGATGTTCCGGCAAAAACCACACAACCGGTTTCGGCGCCCAAACTACCGGTTGTATCACCACAATTATAAAATATTCCCCCGATTCACACAATTGTCATCGGGGGATATTTATATCTGTTTTTCGCTAAAAAAACGGATTATACGCCCATTGTAATAAAGCTTGCCTTTGACGTTTTCGGCAATCCAAATCAAAAGGCATACAATTTTGTTCAACTTGAGCTAAATGTCGTTTAAAAGCTTTCCATCTTTTAATTTGCAAATCATCTAAACCGGATATCCTTCTCCCCATATAATACCTGCAATACCACTGAAACCACCCGCGCGGATCAGGTTGATATATCCACCCCTTTCTTTGCCATTCCTGTAAAGATTGTCTAGACTTAATCTTAAAATAATTACAATTAACATCAGGCTTTTGCTCAGAAATTTTAGCATTCATAAACCAATCTTTCGGAAATTCACTTTTACAATCGCTTATATAATGCCCTTCAAACACTCCCATCGCCAACATTTCCTTTGGTGTTAAATCAGGTTTAAAATCATCAGCAAATCCCTGTCCCATTTCACATACGGTCTCATAATCATAATTCTTTTGCATTTTATCATTCACTGTTATTTTCATATAAAAAATCCTCCTTATTAGACATAAGAAGGATTTTGCAATTTTAAACCGAGTTATTTTTAACCGACATCAATTCCGAATGCCATTTTAGCAACCCATCCGATTAAGAATGATATAAACGCAACCGAGAGACTGATAATTGCCATTTCCATAAATTTCGGCCAAAATTTTTCTGACTTAACCGTAGCAATATAATAATTAAAAATAAATACCAAAAATACAACAATTCCAATCATACAAACCAACGCCGGTACAAACATATTTTCGGCAAACAACAAATACGGCATTACCAAACACACTACCGTTACCAAATAAGCAATTCCGGTATAGAAACTGGCTTTTAAAGCATTTGGATTTCCATCGGCTCTTTCCGCCAAATAATTAGATGCTGCCATAGATAATGTTGCGGCAATACCGGTAATAATTCCCGCCATTGCAATCAGTGTCGTATTCATCAGCACAAAGGTAAGTCCGGCAATTGTACCTGTCAATTCAACAAGCGCATCATTCAATCCCAAAACCATAGCCCCAACATAATTAAGGCGCTCTTCATCCAACATCTCAATTAATTCTTTTTCGTGCTTCAATTCATCTTTAATAATCTTTTTTACCTCTGGCACCTCTTTTTCCAGTTGTTTTAGTCCTTCAACACCTTCATACTCGTTAAGCTCCAGAGATTTAATCACAAAAGTATAACCCAATACCCACAATAAAAACTGATACCACCACACTTTCAACATATTTGGCTTAACATCAGTTTTGGTATATTGTTTCCACAAAGCAGCATGGTTAGCTTCGTCATGAGACATTTTCAATAATTTTTTACTTTCTTGTTGATTTTTTATCTTATCTGCAAAATACGCATAAATAAGTGCGCTGGTAAGTTCTTCTTTCTGAAAACTTAACATTAATTTAAATGATTCATCCGAATAAATTGATTTAGACATAATAAACTCCTCTAATCTGTAACCATAGATTAAAGCAAACACATTAAACCTTTTTAGTCAAGAGATTCTATCTACCTGATTTTGTTTTTTGTGTCCTGATATCAACCAAATATTTTTTATCTACATTCTTTTTATATCTGTTATAAATATCTTTAGCCCATGCAGGAACCTTAGTAAAACTTTCATCAGTTAAAGCCTTTGATGAACGCACCAATAAGTTTGCATCTAACAATTTTTTACATAAAGAATAAGAGCCGTCTTGTTCAGGACGAACACCTGCTCGTTTTAATCTATCTTCCATTTTTCTGGCATCTTGTAAAACAGATAAGTTATAATCTTCAAATGCTTGAGAATTAAGTTTTTGAATATTTAATAAATGGCTATAAATTTTACTGTTATACAATAATTTTTCACCTTCGGTTTTTACTTCAAAAAACTGTTGTTGATAATTTCTTGCCTTTTCATATTCTAAATGTGTTTTAATATCCGCTCTAAAAAACTGGACTTCTGTTTTATACTGCACTTCGCTAAAAAATCTTTCTCCATTTGATAAATTAATATGCAGATAATTTTTCATATCTCTATAATTCTTACCATTTTTAAAGAAAGCCTGAGCATTTTTTACATCATTATCCAAATATTTACTTGGTCTTGAGCTTTTAGTAACATTACCGCTTTCCACACTACGGTCAAATAATGCTACAAGATCATCATACCTTGGTGTCAGAACTGTACAACGTAAAATATCTTTCATTTTCTGGATCGGAGTTCTTAATTTCGGCAAGTCTAATTCAGAAACATCCGCAACTTTACCTGAGCTTAATTTGGCTAATTCCTTTTGACGTTCCAAATCATATTTGCCGCCAATCTTAACCTTTTCAATTGCTCTTTTTACATCTTTCATTTTAGGTATAATTACTTTTACCGTTATTTTTTCCTGTACATTATCAGGAATATTATTTTCCAACCGCCACGGTGCATCAATCTCATACTCATACATCATTGTTGTATTCGGCCCTACATGCTCCTCAAAATACGGGGTTTCTTCATCTACTTTTCCTTCCAACAAATTTATATATTTTATTGATTTGGGAGGGCAACCGAATAAAGTATTCAAACTGTTTTTAAATTCATCATATAATTCTTCACGATTTCCGAAATAATTTTCCAAAAATTCTTTAGTCTCTTTATCTATCTCACCTTTTTGATAACTTTCATTAATTTCTTCTAAATCTTTTTGCGTTTGTAATTTACTTTGTTCTTTAATTTCTTCAGGTGTCAATTCCAACTGCGGACGACCATATTCACTAACTTCAGCCTTAGTTGCATTATCTATAAATTCTATACGATTATCTACCGTATCTTGTGGAATTTTAATATCTTCTTCCACATCCAAAACCAGTTCAATTGATTTCGGATCACTAAATTCTTCTTCATTTGCTTTTAATTTTATGTTTTCAACCATTATTACAACTTCTTATAATTATTATTATGATATGACATCATATCATAATAATATTGTTTCAACAAGCAGAAATATAAAAAAAAATCCGCAAACTATAAGCTTGCGGACTTTAATACAAAGATCACTCACGTCTGAAAATCTGCCCGTTTTTAAAGACAAACATTTCATCAATATATCTGCCTTTTTTGTCGTGCATACGGAAAACATCTCCATCTTCAATGAAGTTTAATCCGCACTCCAGATAATCTTTGGTAATTTGCATCTTTGTAACTTCAGTAGTTTGAGTAGGTAAAGATTTTACATACACAATTCCTCGGACTTTTTGCTGATCAAGTGTTTTGCCGTGAAAATCAGCAACAAAACACGGACAACCTAACCATTCATCGGTTTCCCAATCTCTGGAAAGCCATGCCAATTTAATAAAATAAGGCGCTGAAAGAGATCCTTTATCATCATCTCTGTCAATATCCGCCTCAATAAGTTGAGAAGCCAAAAAAGCTTTCATCAACTCAATTGCTTTGTCTGCATTAGCAACTACTAAATTTCGTTTTTTCATAACTTAATATTTTAATAATTACACATAAATAATATCACATCATAGGATGAGTTATATACCACTGAATTATTTTGTCAATATTTTACAAATAAAAAACCTTCTCTTAATAAAGAGAAGGTTTTTACATCACACCGTAAAGTCTCCGGTAACAAAATCTATACTGGAAACTTTTCCATCATAGATTTGCATTACTTTTTTACTCTCCGGATTAAATTCCGAAATCACGGCATGAATAGGTCCCGCACTGTCTTTGAACTTAACAAATCTGCCGGAAACAGATAATGCCTCAACTTCGTCATCAAAAATTTCCTGATAGCTATGAAGTTCATAATTCCATACCCAAACCGAAACACGTCCGTTATCGTTAACAATAAAAGATGGTCCCGCCCCGATACGTTTGGTAGCATAGAAAGTTGAACCGTTATCAACTATTCGCCAAATAAGAAAATCATCGTCCATTGTTTGAATAGCAACATATTCTGCTGTTTTCTCAATTTCCGAAAGGGCGGCGGTTTCATGTTCGGTAAAACATACCTTGAGATTTTTTCCGGAATATACTTTTTTTACCGGATAATCATACAACACTCCACAGTGTAAAATCATAAACTGAAGAGATGGAACGCCAAGAACTGTAGGTTTTTCAAGCACAAAAGATGCGGCATTCAATCTGGTTCCCAATTTTGTAAATCTTGACCAAGAAACCATATTCCAACAATTATCATCGTTACAATATAGCAAAGGCATTCTTCCTCCTGAAACTTTTTCATATTCCCAAGCCAAAATTTCCTCTGTTCGCCAACCGTTACAATCATGTACTTCCATCTGATAACCGTTTTCATATTTATAGAAGTAATATTTATTATTGCCTACTTTGCAATAACCATCAGCTGTACAGATAACGTATATAGCCAAAATCAAGAGCAACGGTATTCCAAGTATCCAGCAATCATGCCACCACATAATACTTACAACACCTACCATAGCCACCACCATAAGGAGCAATTCCCAATGTTCGCATAAACGTTTCCATGCAGAAACAACTGTTAGCCTGGACCAACGAAAAGATTTTAATTTTATCATAATACAATATTGTTATTTGTTAATAATAGTAATTTATTTAACTATATATTTATATTTTATCATTTGCAACTATAAAATAACGCTATTTTGTCCATAAGATTAATTAGATAAAACCACATAATAAACCGACTACCTTAATTAAAACTGCAATACAAATTTGCAATACTTAAAAATATAAAACTAATCCAAACTAAAAAACAAAAAAGAGAAGGTATATTCCTTCTCTTTTTTGTCGTAAACATCCTATTGTGTTATACCGGTACGCTCATATTTCTTTCCGCAATTATATGTCTCTTGCCAAGTAATAAGTATCTTTTCACCGGTTTCTTTAGACATAACCCTAAACGATTGTTCAAAACCATTGGAATAGATGAAAAGCTTCAATTTATAAATCAACTCAGCAGTTGATAGTCCGGCATCAGTAGTTTTAAGAAATTCTGTTACACTTGCAATTTGTGAATCAGACCAATAATAACCACGAGCATCAAACTCATGTAACCTGACTACATCTCCATTCGGAGCCTCAATTTTTTTAGCAAATGCAGAAACAGACATTGCCAAACAAAGGATAATCATAATAATTTTTTTCATTTTTTAAGTTTTGTGATCTATAAAACAAATCTTTATAGATCTGATTAATAATTTAATATTCTTAATTTTACTACCTATAAAATATCTACTTTTATCTATGTGTCAATACAATATCCAAAATTCATCAGAAATATATCTGTCAGCACGTAACCTATGCAATTCGCTTATTATCAATTAAAGCCATATCAATAGCTTTTGCTAACTGATCTGCACAAGATGTCCCCTTTCCTCTGCAATCATTTCCACGCAATATGTCTGCAACTTCTTGTGCCGAACGTCCTTCCACAAGCTTTGCTATAGCTTTCAAATTTCCGATACACCCACCGCTAAAGTGCAAATTATATAACTTACCATCTTCTAAATCAAAACTGATATTTGTAGAACATACACCCTGTGTATTATAAGAAAAACTTGTCATTTTTATTTTCTCCCAATCAATCTTAAAAAGTCTATAGCAAAACAAACCGCTTTTTACAACAAAAAATAGCTCAGATACAAAATCTGAACTATTTTCATAAAAAACTATTACTCTACTTTTAGAGCCAATATCGGACGAACACCCGAAGCCAAAGCTTTGTCTGCTCTATCCTGTATATTGGCAAAGTCAAAACCTACCCTAAACGCCCAATATTTTTCGAATTCACGAGTAGTCCAATACATACCATGACGCCATCTTTTGCCTATAAGCTTAAAAGTACTTACAAGCGTATGATATTGCAATGAAGCATAGTACGCCTGAGAAAAGTCATAATTAATAACTTTTTCATTGTTTTTACAAGGATAACGAAGATCATGAATATAACGCTGTGCTGCAGCCCAATGCAAACGTTCTTCTTTAACATCCACAAGTTCAGAAGCTGTCAAATCGCCATAGATGACACCATCTTTAACCAACTCAACAACCGCTTTGATTTTTTTATCCGTCAACCTTTCAAATGAAAAGGTATCATCTTCATACCAAATCATTCCGACACCAACTAGCGTAATGTCAATTTTATTAAACTTTTCTTCCATAATTATAAAATATTAAATTAAACTTAGTAATAATAATTATTATTTATGTACACACTTAGCATAAATCACACTATTTGCAACAAAAAAAATCTCTTCACAATGAAGAGACCTTTAAATGGTGGGCCCTGATGGACTCGAACCAACGACCAGACCGTTATGAGCGGCCTGCTCTAACCAACTGAGCTAAGGGCCCGTCAATCGGATGCAACATTAAATAAGACAAATCCTAGTCATAGTCAAGATATTTTTAATATTCTTTACACAAAAAAATACTTGAGAACAAAATTCTCAAGTATTTTTTATTAAACTTCAGGAACCCAACTGCGCCAATCCGGTATGAGAGCAATCTCTTTTGCCTCTATCGCATTAGAAAATACTTTAATGATATTCCTGATATCTTCTGAAAGCTCTTGTTCTTTCAGACTATTCATCCACATAAGAATTTCTTCTTCATGCAGCTTAAAATTCTCTTCAAACACGCTAATATAGTTTTCCACCAACTCACGCATATCCCGATAGCCATATTTGCGTTCCACATTTTTTGTATTCTTCTCACAAATCGTAAGATTACTTACCCACTCATTTAGTATTGCATAAGCTTGCAATAACTCTTTAGCATTACACTTAATATGACCGCCTAAGATCAAACCACATAAATTAATAGCATCAGAATACTCTTCTTTTGCTCTTTCTAACAATTTTTGCATCATAATATAACATAAGCTTAGAAAATTAAACATAAATAAACGTCCATAAAATAACACCCTTGACAATATTGTCAAGGGTGTTAGCGCAAATTTTATTATTGATCCAAAAAGCTTCTCAACTTACGTGAACGGCTCGGATGTTTGAGCTTACGTAATGCCTTAGCTTCAATTTGACGAATACGTTCACGAGTAACATTAAATTGTTGCCCGACTTCTTCCAATGTATGATCTGTATTCATACCGATACCGAAACGCATTCTCAATACCCTCTCCTCTCTAGGAGTAAGTGAAGATAAAATACGGGTACACGTTTCTTTTAAATTTGAATGAATAGCTGAATCCAACGGTTGTAAAGCACTCTCATCAGCAATAAAATCGCCCAAAGATGAATCTTCCTCATCACCAACCGGAGCTTCCAAAGAAACCGGCTCTTTAGCAATTTTCATAACTTTACGCACTTTTTCTAAAGGCATAGATAAACGTTTAGCCAATTCTTCAGGCACCGGCTCACGTCCCATTTCTGCCAACATCTGACGAGAAGTTCTAACCAATTTATTAATCGTTTCAATCATATGCACCGGAATACGAATTGTCCGAGCCTGATCTGCAATAGAACGAGTAATTGCTTGTCTTATCCACCAAGTTGCATACGTAGAAAACTTATAACCACGGCGATATTCAAACTTGTCAACGGCTTTCATTAAACCGATATTACCCTCTTGAATCAAATCCAAAAACTGAAGACCGCGATTAGTATATTTTTTAGCAATGGAAATAACCAAACGCAAATTTGCTTCAATCATTTCTTTTTTAGCTTTTTCAGCTTCTCGCTCGCCTTTTTTGATGGTATCAACCATTCTACGATATTCTGAAATCGGCAAACCGCATTCTTGCGCCATTTTAGCAACAGAATCTCTTAATTCAACAATTTCCACTCCGTATTTTTCAACAAATGCTTGCCAATGCTTATCTTTTTTCTTGGAAATATCATCTACCCAATTGGGGGACAACTCAGATTTTTGGTAAACACTCAAAAAATCTTCACGTTTAATTTTACAAGATAACGCATAACGCATTAGCTTACCTTCAAGCCCCATCAAACGTTTATTAAGTTCATTAAGTTGCTCTACCAATTGCTCTACTCTGGTTGCATTAAGATGAATAGAGCTCATCAATTCAACCAAATCTTTTTTAACTTCCAAATAACGTTTTTCAATATTCGGAGCCACTTTTTTACCGGCAATAATTGCGGTTACACGTTGTTCTTGAATTTTTTTCAACTCATCATAATAACTGGAAATTTTATTTAATATTTCCAAAACCGGCTCTTTCAAAGCATCTTCCATAGCAGATACAGAGGCTGATGTTCTGCCGCTTCCGCTGTCTAAATCATCATCACCGGAATTTTCGCTATCTTCACCGTCATTAATATCATCTGATGTTTCATCTTCTTCAGGTTCATCATCAACAACGCTGTCTAATTCCATATCATCATCAGCGAGGTCATCATCTATATCATCCAAATTTTCTTTAGATGCTAAATCAGCCGCAACTTTGTCTAAATCTTCATTTGCAGTATCTTCTTCATCTGCAAAATCCATTCCTTCAACATCGGCTCCATACATCATTTCCAAATCAACGATATCACGTAATTGCATCGTACCGTTGATTAATTCATCTCGCCAATCAGCAATTGCTTTAATTGTCATCGGACTTTCACAAAGTCCATCTATCATAACTGTTTTTCCGGCTTCTATTCTTTTGGCAATTGCAATTTCACCTTCCCGAGATAAGAGTTCTACAGTACCCATCTCTTTAAGATACATTCTAACCGGATCATCGCTGCGACCTAAATCTTTTTCATCAAAATTGCCGCCTTCGTCATCATCATCGGAAAAATTATCATCTTCTATAACATCTTGCTCAAACCCATCCGCATCAGACTCAGTAATAATACTAATTCCCAAATCAGCAATATTAGTCATAATATCTTCAATATTTTCAGATGATTCTCTCTCCGGAGGCAAAGCTTTATTCAATTCCTCCACGGTAATATATCCGCGAGATTTTCCTTTTTCAATCAAACGCTTAACTGCGCTACCCAAAGAATCAATCAAGGGTGCATCTGTATTTTGAGCATCATACAGATCTGAATTTTCTATATCTGACATAAACGTTCCTTAACATACAAACCGGTTTTAAGCTCACACTACGAGCCATTGGCACTTTTACTTATTTTTGAAAAAATGTCAAGGGTTTAGATATATTTTTTTATAAAATTTCTGCGCATTTGCTCCGATTCGCGCTAAACCATTATCTTTTAATCAGATTTCGTTTTGCACATCCAACAATGCAGCTCGCTCTTTTTTCAACGACTCGTAACGCAAATATACTTCGTCAGAAAAATCACTTGTTTGTATAACCCTAACACATTCCCTTATTTCAGCTTCAAGTTGTTTTAGTTGTACTTCAATAATTCGTTCATCCAGATTCTTGCGCATTTTTATGATATCCGGACATTGTTTACGAAGCATACTTAATTCAATTTGTTTCTTTAAAACTTCTTCAAAACCGTTATTATGCAAAACTTTTAATAAATTTTCCGTATCATTAAATTCTTGCTCATTATGAAGCATATCCAGCAAATATTCGTACAAATCACGCAATTTATCATTTTTAATATTAAAATTAAGCAGTTTTTCTTCATATTCTGCAATAAGGCTCGGATAACTTATTAACGCAGACACCACATATTCAGCCACTAAATCATCCAAATTTGTTTTTATGGTTCCGGCCAAGGAAACCGTAACTTTATCATTTTTATTGTAATTACGAGTTTTTTTATCATAAGGCTGCCAAGAACCTCTTCCTATTTCATGATAAATCTTACTTTTCATATCCTGGATATAATATCCGCGGACTGCTTCATCTGCTATTTTAGCAACATCATCTTTAATATTCTTTTCCAAAAGAGCTTTTTGTTCCGGAGTATTTGTCGGCACCGCATCGGCATTTTTCTTCCATAACAAATCCTTAAGCGGCATATTCTCATTAATAACTTTCAAAAACTCATCTCTTCCATGAGCTTTCAAGAACTCATCAGGATCTTGTTTATCCGGCAAAAAAGCATACTTAAGAGAAAAACCGGGCTTTAAAATTGGCAACACTCTATCAACCGAACGAACCGCAGCTCTGATACCGGCATTATCTCCATCAAAGCAACAAACAGGTTCCGCCACAACCTTCCACGCTTCTGAAATCTGATCTTCCGTTAAAGCCGTCCCAAGAGGAGCAACAGCATAATCAATGCCATACTTATCCATGGCAATTACGTCCATATACCCCTCACAAATAATCAAACTTTTTGCATTATATCCGGCATCTCTGGCATTATTCAAATTATACAATATTCTACGTTTATTAAACACCGGAGTTTCCGGAGAATTCAGATATTTAGGCTGACTTCCATCCATAACTCTTCCGCCAAAAGCAATAACTTTACCCCGTTTATCAATAATCGGTATCATTACTCTGTTTCGGAAAAAATCATGCGATCGTTTACCTTCAGGTATTGTCAAAAGCCCCAGTTCTGCCATTTCCGCCTCACTTACTCCCTTAGAAGCAAGTTGCGCTTTCAGACCATTATTATTAGGAGCAAAACCTAATCTGAACTTTGTAATAATGGAATCAT
Source organism: Alphaproteobacteria bacterium (assembly GCA_017457005.1). GTDB lineage: Bacteria > Pseudomonadota > Alphaproteobacteria > RF32 > CAG-239 > CAZU01. The sequence continues at coordinate 31,815 of JAFTII010000030.1, forward strand.
CAAACCCTCTGGCATACAAATAATCTAATGCCTCACGCCCACCGGTCAAACGCAAATTTTTTTCAAAAAATTTAGCGGCCATTTCCATAATATCATAGGCCGTGTTACGCTTTTCAACCACTTCTTTAGTTTCCGGATTTAGTTTCGGCAATTGCATTCCGACCTTATGAGCTAGTTTTTCAACCGCATCAATAAAGGTTAATCCGTTAGCATCCATTTCAAATTTGATTATATCTCCATGGGCGCCGCAACCGAAGCAATGATAGAAACCTTTAGCTTCATTTACGGTAAAAGAAGGTGTTTTTTCATTATGAAACGGACACAATCCGGTATGTTCACGCCCTTTACGCGTAAGCTTAACCTTTTGTCCGACCACATCAGCAATAGATATCTTTGCTCGCAGTTCATCACAAAATTTTTGTAAGTCCGTATTTGCCATTTAGCACCTGAATTTAAATTTTAGCTTAAACAAGCTTTAACCATACCGTTAGCTTTTCCGAAATCCATCTGACCGGCATATTTAGCTTTGAGAGCGCCCATAATTTTTCCCATATCTTTTATAGATGTTGCTCCCAATTCTGCAATCAAAGCTTTGATTGCAGCCTCTATTTCCGCCTCATTCATTTGTTTAGGCAAAAAGCGTTCAATTACTGTAATTTCAGCTTTTTCTTTATCAGCCAGTTCCGGACGATTTCCATCCATATACATTTTAATTGAATCATTACGTTGCTTAATCATTGTCTGCATCATTGCCATTAATTCTTCATCAGTAGCTTTTTCTTTACCTTTTCCTCTGGCCTCAACATCTTTTTCTTTTTGACCGGCAATAATCATACGCACTGCAGATGTTGTAACCGCATCATGAGCCAACATAGATTCTTTTAATGCTTTTTGCAAATCTTCACGCAACATTTCTTTTCTCCTAAAATTTCAAACTGCACATAGCATATACATTTGGTAACAAAAAATCAATTATTTTAAAAATAACTTCTAATTCCCAAATACATTTCATCAATATCTTTTCCGTAATTTTGCTGATATTTGTAGCGCCCCTCCCAAGCCCAATCACGATTTAGGGAATATGCGATTTCAGCTTTATAAACGGCTTTTGCTCCAATCTTTGAGCTGGCAAAAACTTTTTCAGCTTCAACCAATGTTCGCAAATTTCCTGCATCAATCAATATTCCGATTTGTCCCCCTACTCCTCCCCATTGATTACGTGGTAAAAATCCGCCATAAGCCAAATGATTATTCATCATGGCAAATAGCCAAATATTGTTGTTTAAAGCATAAGTTCCCCCACCACCGACAACAAAATTAGCTACATACCCGTTTTTTTGGTTATCAAAATTATTTTCACGATTTATATTTGCCAAAATCTGAAAAGATATCGGCTTAAATAACTTATTTATCGGAGAAACAGACCTAATTCCCAACAACTCAAATTTTTCCAATACATATTTATCATCATCGTCATAGTGCCGCAAAGTTGTATTCAAAAAATTAATTTCTGCTCCACGCAAAAAACCATAATTATTATCCGTTAACGAATGATATGCCGGACGATAAGATAATTCCTGAAATCCTTCCCCGTTACGTACACCGGCTCCAAAAGTTGCTCGCATGGATCCATGTGCCAAAAACGGATACTGTCCTTGCAATTCATCTTCATCAATCTTTGTTTTTAATTTACTTCTGGACCTTAAAGCCATAAAACTTTGTTTACGATAATCACGCAAATCCAAATTTTCAGCTACATATTGATATTGTATATATTGATATACCGTTTCTGTAATTTTTGCCTGACTTTTTTCCGATAAATTTTCAAAATTATAATTTTGTTTAAATATCGCTTGTTCTGTAGCATTTTGCTCTTGCTCATTCATCAGAGTATAATTATATTTAATTTTATTCTGCCGTGACGGACGATAATTTATTTTCTTTACCAAGCCTTGTGCCTGATAAACTTTTTTCACCGTATCCGTAGGAATTGTTTGCAACGGAAACTCTTGCGCCATTTTTAATTCCGGTCTTACTGCATCTAAAGTTTCCATTAGCATATAAGAGCAATTGCGTCCCAAAAAATAATAACGAGCCTGAACACCGGAAAGCTCCCACAAATGTGCAACCAGCAAATCTTTTTCTTCCGAACTGAAATTAAGTTCAAATTCCCAAATATCGCGATTTTCTACATTATTATAAGTATTTATAATATCAAAATACGGCTTTATGGTAAATCCTCCATAATATCCTCCCACCAACCCCAAAAGCGGATATAACGGACTTGGATTTTCTCCTATATATGCTCCGTAATTTGCTCCATGCGCCAAAAGTTGAGTTCCTTTACGCGCAGTATCTACTCTAAGCAATGTATGTCCGAATAATGATGACGGATTATTCATATAAGCATCCGTAAATATAAAAGTAACCCCTTCCGGACGCAAATCATCATAATATTGCTCATAATCTTTACATTGCGGAAAATCTTTTGTAATTAATTTTCTTTTTTTCAAAACCATATACCGAGCCGGGAACTTGCATTTCAATTCATTATCATTTCCTTCAAACAACAAGATTGTTGCTTTCAATTCATCTTCCGGATTAACTTTTCCGTTTTCACTCAAAAAGAAATTTTCCGTATCAATTGTACTTTCATACCCCTTACCATCGGACTGATAATGCCCCAAAGCAAGCCATTCATCAGAATAAGCAAAATGCCCTGCACCATATAAATCGGAGAAGGCAAAAAAAGAAAATAAAAGCGAGATTAACACTCGCCGTAACTGTTTTTGTAAACAAAACATCTTACACATATTCAAAACTGAAAAGATGGCTCAAACGGCATTATTAAAACCGGAAGAGCCATCTTTTTCATCTTTTATGCTAACTGCATAACCTTAAGAGTGATATCTACCACATCAGCGTTTTCATTAGCAAATAAATAAGCAAACTGAGCCTGTGCCTTAAGACCGAACTCTTGACTGTCAACATTTAAAATACCGGCAACGGTATCAATCGTTTCACCATATCCTGCTGCCACATCAATAGCAAATTGCTCCATATTGTTTTCCAAAAATGCAAGCATCATTCTACCTGTTCCGCCGGTAACTCTACCATTTGGATCACATCCTGACGTTCCAAAAGTAATACCGAATGTTTGAGAACCGAAAGAAGCATTTGTTGTTGCTGCCAATACTTGCGGCCCGATTCCTTTTTGTCCGCGCCATGCCATAGAACCCAATCCGCATCCTGTGCTATCTACAGCAAATGCCGGAGCAGATGCCAACATTGCCACCCCGACAGCTAATGAAGCCAAATAAATTTTTCTCATTCTTTTCACTCCATAAAAATTTTTTATCCGAACAAATTGTAACACATCACAAACAAAAGTATATAACAAAAAAACATTACTCCAAAAATAATTTACTTGATTTATTTTTTATTGATGTTACATTACTTCCAACTTAAACAAATACGAGCTGTGACGGAGTTATACTCCATCGCAGTTCATTTTTTCTAACTTAAAATAAATTTTAATAGGTGATAAAATGGAAAAATTTCCTTTGACTAAAGTCGGATTTGATTCCCTTGAACAAGAACTAAAAACCCTTAAAAGCGTTGAACGTCCGAATATTATCGCCGCTATTGATGAGGCTCGTTCTCATGGCGATTTATCAGAAAATGCCGAATATTCCGCTGCCAAAGAAAAGCAAAGCTTTATTGAAGGCCGAATTCAGGATTTGGAAGCTGTTTTAAGTCGCGCTCAAGTTATTGATGTATCTAAGGCCAACTACGATGTAATCCGTTTTGGAGCTACCGTAACCGTTGCCGATGAAGATACTGATGAAGAAAAAACTTATCAAATTGTTGGCGATTATGAAGCTGACATTGAAAAAAACAAAATTTCTCTTTCTTCTCCGTTAGCCAAAGCTCTCATTGGTAAAGAGGTTGGTGATTCTGCCGTTTATACAGCCCCCGGCGGAAAAAAATCTTTTGAAGTTATAGAGATTCGTTATATTTAAAATTCATCTTTATGATATTATATCAAAACCACCAGTTATTGGTGGTTTTTTTATAATAAAAGGAGCAGTATTATGAATTTTGAAAATAAAACTTCCTGCGAATGCCGAGAAGACGATAATTGCGGTTGTACATATCCCAATAATCTCAGCGCATTTAATTGTCAAACCGCAAACAAAAACAAAAAAACAATAACCAAAATTGTTAAAGATAGTGTTTGCGTTTGTTCTCCTCAAGAATGTGCATGCAATGTTGAGCGCACAGAAATTGACAACTAGGATTTTCAAAGATATAACTCCCTATAATAAGATATAAGATTAGGAGTTACTCTTATGGCTGAATACAAAACCAAAGTATTAATTATCGGTTCCGGTCCGGCCGGATACACTGCCGGAATATATGCCGCCCGAGCCGGACTAAATCCCATATTGGTATCCGGAACACAAGTTGGCGGACAACTCACCATAACTACCGATGTTGAAAATTTTCCGGCATTTCCCTCCCCCATCGCAGGAAGCGAACTTATGACCAGAATGCGAGAACAAGCTCAAAATGTCGGAGTTAAAATTATTGAAGATAATATTGTTGAAGTAGATTTCAAAACTCGTCCATTTGAATGCAGTTCAGAAAGAAACAACCTTTTTTCGGGAGAAACTGTCATTATATGCACCGGAGCATCTAATCGTTGGTTAGAGCTTGAAAGCGAAAAAAAATATCGTGGTTTTGGTGTTTCCGGTTGCGCAACATGTGATGGTTTCTTTTATCGTGGTCGCAATGTTGCCGTAATCGGAGGTGGCAACACTGCTGCCGAAGAAGCCATATACTTAACAAACTTTGCTGGTTCCGTAACTCTGATTCACCGCCGAGACACCTTACGTGCGGATAAATTCCTCCAAGACAAATTACGCAACAACAACAAGATACACATTGAATGGGATTCTGTAGTTGAAGAAATTTTAGGTACCGAAAATCCGTTAAGTGTAAACGGAATTAGAATTAAAAATGTTAAAACTGACCAACAAAAAACTCTAAAAGTTGATGGAGTATTTATTGCAATCGGTCACCACCCTAATACCGAAATTTTTAAAGGACAAATAGACTTAAGCAATGACGGATATATCATTACCCAACCGGATAGTTGCAAAACTAATATTGAAGGTGTTTTTGCTGCCGGAGATGTTCAAAATCAACATTTCAGACAAGCAATTGTTGCTGCCGGATCCGGCTGTATAGCCGCATTGGAAGCCGATAAATTTTTGAGCAAAATGTAGTTTTATTTTTCTTAAAATAATTCCAATACACTCTTTGAAGCCTGACTGGCTAAGGACAATGCATTTATCGCCAATTGCTGACGAGTTTGTAAAGCTAACATATTTGCTGATTCTTCATTCATATCTGCTAAGGTAAGTTTGTCTGCACCCTCTGTCAAAACATTTATTAAATCATTAGTAAAATTTTCTCGGGATACAAGTATTGAATAACTGTTACCTATCTCTGAAGCATAATCTCTCAATAAATTTATTGAACTTCGCAAATCATTTAAGGTCTTCCCGATATCATTTTTATCATTCCATAATACCGGCTTTAATCCCAAAGAACCTGAACTGACATCCTTGCCGATAATTTTAAGTTTAGAACTTCTGTCTTCATTAAAATTCACAATCAGATTATCGGCTTTCAATAAATTAACCCCTTTATATGTAGCATCTTCTACTAAATTATCATATTGCCGCACAATTTCATCATATTGACCTGTGTAATATGCATAATCATTTTCGCCAAACTTTTCATCAATATTCACACTTACATCTTTATATTCATCATCATTAAGAGCAAAACTACCTAATATTCCAAGCCTATCAACACTATTTGCTTCAATATTCAAATTACTGATTAATAATTCTTTTTCATCTCCTCCATCCCCAATTATTCCTCTACCAACACCATCATCTCTCGTCAATAAATCTATCTTCACATTATTAAGTTTACAATTTGCTTGATACAACCTTATTCCTATTGCGTTATAATTTTGAGAATTTTTAACTTCAATAATTACATTCTCTAAAATAGAATCTCCTCTTGAATTTATCCCCCACATTCCCTGTTCTACACGATTATTTATACCATTATTAACAATTTTAACATTATTTAACTTTAAATTACGATATGCATCGTGATTAACACCTTTTGCAGTTTCTAATGTTATATTGTTAATTTCCGTAGTTCCATCCCCAAGATAACCTATTCTGACAGAATTGCCTTTAAGAGTATATCCTCCCCCATTCAAAACCACATTACTACCATTAATATTAATATCAGAATCACCAAAATCTAAATTCTCGGTTAAAACTATTTGAACATTATCTCTGCTAAGTAATTCATTAAATTCATCAACCGTAATTGTACTATCAACTGACGTATATCCTTCTGCTATCAATTCTGCTGAATTAGCTTTAAATTGCACAAATTCTTCATTACTAATTACCGTAGAAACTGACAAACTTTGTTCTACCACCGATAATGCTTGCTCCAAAAACGATAATCCTGTGTCTATTGCCTCTGTTGCCGTTTTAACCGTTGATATTGCTTGACCGATTGAATCCAGTAAAAGATTGAGATCATTTGCTCTATTATCTAAAAAACGAGCTGTATAATAAGAACTCGGATTATCTATTGCCGAGTTAACATTCTTTCCTGTAGAGATATTTTTCTGAGTAACACCCATCAACGACGTTGTTTGCTGTAAAATCAGCAAATTCGCACGCATAGTTGATGTTAAAGAGATACTCGACATTTAAAAACCTTAAATTGTATAGCAATCTAAGATTATAATAAATAAAATATTCTAAAACAAAATTATACATTTTGTTCACAATATTCCTTCTAAAATTCATATCTTAGAATGAATATTCATAAAGCTCAAACAATTGTTTTTACTCATACCTCAATGCGGAAATCGGATTTAATAAAGATGCCTTATATGCCGGATAAAAGCCAAAAAACAAGCCTACAAATCCGGCAAAAGAGAATGGCAACAATACATAAAACAAAGAAATTTTAGCCGTCAATGAAGTAAATGCTGACACTAATTCCGAGCCTATTAACCCGATCACAACTCCAAACAACCCACCAAGCAAAGACAACACTAAAGCTTCAGTCAAAAACTGCCACCTGATATCCCAAGCTTTAGCCCCGATTGCCATTCTTATTCCGATTTCTCTGGTACGTTCGGTAACCGACACTAACATTATATTCATAATCCCTATACCACCGACTAACAAAGATATTGAAGCAATTGCCCCCAACAAAATCGTCATTATCTTGGTTGAATTTTCCATCATCTCCATCATTTGTGTCAAATTACGGATTACAAAATCATCTTCTTTATTAATTCCTAAATTATGTCTTTGGCGTAAGAGTTCTCTAATTTCATCTTGAGCCGTATATGTGCTGGGAGCATCAACGGCTTGCAACATTATAAACCTGACCTGATCAGGCAAAGTCGTACCCATAACCTTCTTTTGTGCAGTAGAAATCGGAATATATACTACATCATCTTGATCTTGTCCCATTCCGCTTTGCCCACGCTCTTTAAGTACTCCGATAACCTTAAACGGTATTCCCTTAATTCGGATAGTCTTACCTAACGGATCCAAATCTCCGAATAATTCCAAAACAACAGTCTTTCCTAAAATTGCAGATTTGGCTGCATTTTTTATATCTGTCTCACTAAAAAATCTTCCGTATGCCAAATCCCATTCTTTAATTTCAAACATCCGATTATCTGTTCCGGTAATACCTGTTGACCAGTTTGCATTACCATATACTATTTGTGCGGCTTCTTCCAACACCGGAGCTGCCAATTTAATTTTAGCAATTTTTTGTTGAATTGCATCACCATCAGCGGCTTTCATCGTTGGTTGAGAACCATGTCCACCTCTGGCTCCGCTTGATGTTGCTACTCCCGAACGGACAATAATCAAATTGCTTCCCATGGTTTTCATTTCATTTTGGATAGAAATTTGCGCTCCATTACCGATTGCCAACATCACTATTACCGCAGCCACACCGATAATAATTCCCAAGCTGGTTAAGACTGAGCGCATTTTGTTAGCTTTGATTGCCCTAAAAGCAATACTTGATATCGTTCCAATATCGGTCATTTATTCATCCTTTCATCAGAATGAATCTCTCCATCTACAATTTTGATAATTCTATTCGCATATCTTGCAATATCTTCTTCATGAGTAACTAAAATAATGGTCCTTTTCAGCTCCTTATTAAGCTTAGTGAATAAATCCATAATTTCCACACTCATTTTAGTATCCAAGTTTCCGGTCGGCTCATCAGCAAAAATTATCGGTGCTTCATTAACAATAGCTCTTGCAATTGCCACACGTTGCTGTTGTCCTCCAGAAAGCTGATTAGGTTGATGATTAATCCTGTCTGTTAACCCGACTTTTTCTAGGGCTTTTTTTGCCCTTATTTTCCTTTCAGATATCGGAACATTAGAATAAACCATGGGCAATTCTACATTTTCCAAAGCAGTTGTTCTGGACAACAAATTAAACCCCTGAAACACAAATCCTATTTTTTGATTACGGATAGTTGCCAACTCATCTGATGACAAATTTTCCACTTGTTGTCCATCAAGGCTATACTGCCCTGAAGTCGGTTTATCCAAACACCCCAAGATATTCATTAAGGTAGATTTTCCGGACCCAGAAGGCCCCATAATTGCCACAAAATCTCCGGCTTCAATCTGCAAAGACAAACCTTTAAGAATTTGCAATTGCATATCTCCCAAAGGATAAGATTTTGTTATATTTGTTAATTTAATCAATGACATTATCTTGGCATTCTCATCCTCATTTGTTGTGTTTTGGTATTTTCTTTTTCACTTTCAATAATAACTTCCATTCCTACTTTCACATTTTTTCCGCTGATTTCCGTAAAGTCATCATCAGAAACACCTGTTTCAATAACCATTCTTTCCGGAAGATTATTTTTTAATACCCATACACCTTTGTCTTTATAACGTTTGGCTTCTCCTTTTTCATCTGTTACATAAAAACGCAAAGCCTTATTAGGCACTAATAAAACATTATTTTTTTGTGCCGTAATAATTTCCACATTTGCAGTCATACCGGGTTTGATTTTCAGTTCCCGATTATCAATTTCAATAATTACTTCGTATGTAACCACATTAGATGTTGTAATCGGATTATTGCGTACTTGAGTAACAATCCCGTAAAAAACTTCATCCGGAAAACTATCAACACTAAACTCTACGGTTTGCCCTTCTTTTACTTTGGCAATATCAGCCTCCACCACCGATGCCTCTATTTGCATCTTGGTCAAATCTTCTGCCACATTAAATAACGTCGGGGTTTGGAAACTTGCCGCCACGGTCTGTCCTACTTCTACTTCTTTAGAGACCACAATACCATCTACCGGAGATATAATTTTGGTATAGCGCAAATCAATTTCCGCCTGAGATAACGCAGCCTCCGCTTGAGACACTTGAGCTTGTTTTAAGGCCTTTTGTACAACGGCATTATCATAATCTCTTTGTGCGGTTTCCAGTTCTTTATCGGTTGAATATTGTGACTTATTAAGCTTCTTTATGCGATTAAGATGTTTTTGATAATAAATTATATCATTTTCCACCACACTTACCTCAGCCTTCGCAATATCAAGAGCAGCCCTTCTTTGCGCAACAGTTGCCTCAAATAAAGACGGATCAATTTGTGCCAAAAGTTGCCCTTGCTTAACCGGAGAATTATAATCTACAAATATTTCAGCAATAGTTCCGGAAACTTGCGTTCCGATATTAACTGTAGAAATAGGATTAATAATCCCTGAAGCCGTAATTTTTTGGATTATTTCTCCCTGCTCTACTTTTTTGGTAACATAAACATCTTTTTCTTTCTTACAAGCAGGTAGCGCAACCAATCCGCCTAAAGCAACCGTCACCAACAAAGCTGAAACCATAGTTTTTTTATTCATTTTTCCTCCGCTTATAAAACTTTTTAAATATAATAACGAATAAATTTAAAAAAAGTTTTAAAATAAACTTGAAAATGAATATTTTTTGTCTATTATAATAAGTGCATATTCTAATTATCAAATTATTATAAACCCACTGACACTCTTTGCCCTGAATATGCGCCAAAGAGTAGATGTACTAAAACATTTAATTTATGAACAAAAAAACCCAAGACCAGTTGGAACACGAAAAAGCTAAGCTGGAACAAATCATGAAGAGCATCAAGCAACTTCTTCCTGAAGGCTATTTGGTAACCAACCTCTACCCCGTAATGAAGCAGATCAGAAAAAACAACGGCTCTGTAGCTGAAACTTTTTGGACCTGCTGGGTAAAAAAAGATTCTATGCGCTACCTTGCTGTTCTTAAAGGAGACCGCGTAAAGCTTATCTCCCACGATGAGCTGAACGAGTATCAACTGCACACTATTCGTTCTCACAATGACTAAGTTCAGCAAAGAGCAGAACTTAATCTTAAAGGATTTAAGTCCTGAAGATAGAAAGAAGCAGATACGAGAATGGTATCAAGGTGGACAAATCAGTAAGGAGCAATACAATGCTTTTTCCATAAAATCAATTAGGAAAGAGATTAACAAGAGCTACCCTGTTCCACCCAAAACCAAGCGTCCTCATCGCAAAAATAATTATGAAATTGCGATGACACGTTTCAGGCACAAGCTGTGTTCTAGATTAAATGAATATCTGGAAAAACGAGACCCGTTACTTCCTTTACTCAATCATATTGAGTATAAGGAGTTTAAAAAGCTTATTAATATTTATCCTGCTTGCCAAGATGAAATTAATAAACTTTTAGAAATCGGTCTCAGGTACCCCGAACCTGAACTTAATGAGCTTTGTGTTGATTTTATTAACGATATGCTCAAATTTCATGGCATTAAAAATATTCCCTTGTGGAATATGCTCTGGAGTACCAACCACTTTGTGCCTAATGACACCATTCGTCTGATGTATTCTGCGGATGGAAGTATTGACACCTATTTTGATAAACTTACCATTCATGACTTATTACCTCTCATGAAGGTACATTTAGAAAAAGAAAGGTTAAGATACAACGAAGCACAAGAAAGACCTGCTCAAAGTATCAATGATGCTCTTGCTAAAAAACAAGACATCAAACGCAAGAATTCAAGGATCAATGCGTTTGAAGACTTGATAACAAAGTCTGAAGCATACATCTGATACTCCTCCCTCCCCCGACTGTCGCCAGACACTTGGGGGATTTTTTGTCCAAAAAACATATTGCACCATAATTAAATATATGATACTATAACGAAGTTAACTGAATTATTAATCAAAAAAAATATATAATTATGGAATTATCAAAAGAAAAAAAAGCGATGCTTGCTTCAGCTCAACCAATTACCAGAAGATGGCTGATGAACGAGTTTAAGAAAAATTACAGTGTTACTAATAACCTGTATAATTATCTCAACTTAGTTGAGAGCAATATCTACCGTTCTTGGCATCAGGACTGTCTATCAGAAATGAAAAGGATTAAGCTTAACACTTGCGTTCCTGACCTTTTTGATTTTGTGGCAAACCCAGATGTCAATTTGGCAAAAGCACTTTCTGAAGCTCAGAAACGATATGCTCGTGAAACAAACAAAACTCGCCAAAAGCACATTGGTAAAATGATTTCTATGCTTCAAACTTTGGCAACCAACGAAAAAAAGCTTTATCGTGACGCTACAAATGCTTTAATCAATGGAGCTTCGTTAGATTGCTTAGACCAAATTGCAATGGAGATATATACCAATAATGAAGTTGCAAACGAGTATATACTTTATACCAAACAAAGTATAAAGCACTATAATCGTTTAGTAAAACTTGGCAGACAACCATCAATTCATGAGCTTTATCAGGCCCTGGACCCACGGTCGGCAGCTGATGTCAACATCCATACCGCACAGGTAAACATTATTTGTGCTACCTATCAAGAAGGTAAAGATGTTCCGGAAGACATCAAGGCTGTATGTTTTGAGCACATTGCACAATGCATACAATATACCGGATATTTTCATGTTGCCCTTATGGAATATATCTTTAAGAATGACATGATTACCGAGCAGGCATTCCAACTTTTTGAAGATAGCAAAGAGATTATCGTCAAAACCGGAATGGCGATAATGCCTAAAGCTTATGCTCACCGCCTTGCCAAGAAAAAAGGACTATATGACAAGCCGGCTGTAGAGCTTAGCGACAGCGACTTGAGAATTTTGCGAATAGAGCAAATGTTCTCTTAAAAACATCTCACAAAAAAACCGCGATTATCATCTAAGATATCCGCGGTTTTTTGTTATAGAATCACTTGTTTAAACTCAAAGCCTCGTAATAGATCTGATATCGGCATTGCTTTTTTACCTTGACGTTGAATTTCCATCACTTCCAAAACACCTACCCCACAAGCAATCTTTAATCCTTTGCCTTCTAATATCTGCCCTGCAGTTCCGTTTTCATTCAAAACTTTTGCTCGCAAGATCTTAAAACGCTCCCCTTCATATTCAAAATAACACCCCGGATAAGGATTAAATGCCCTAATTTTGCGTTCCAAAACATCTGCTGATGATGAAAAATCAAGCTTTGCTTCTGACTTATCAATTTTAGAAGCATAGGTAACCAATCCTTCATCTTGAACTTCCGGCTTAATATTTTCCAAGTCTTCCAAAACCTCAACAATCAGTCTTGCTCCTAAATTTGCCATATCATCGTGCAAACTTCCACCGGTGGTGTTTTTATCAATCACTATCTCGCCCTTTTTATACATTGCACCTGCATCTAAAGCTTCTACCACTTGCATAATTGTAATTCCGGTTTTATCATCACCCGCTTCAATAGCCCGCTGTATTGGAGCAGCACCTCGCCACCTTGGCAAAAGTGAACCGTGTACATTCAAACACCCCTTAGGAAAAGCCTCAATAATTGCCTTAGGCAATATCAGACCATAAGCAGCCACAACCGAAATATCTGCATTAAGAGCTACAAATTTTTCTTGTTCTTCCTGATTTCGCAAACTCTTAGGTGTACGAACTTCAATTCCCCTACTCTCAGCAAAAACCTGAATTGGAGATTTAATGATTTTTTGCCCTCTTCCTGCCTCTTTTGGAGCTTGGCAATAAACACAAACAACCTCATGCTTATCACATAAAGCTTTTAAACTAGGTACCGCAAAATCCGGTGTTCCCATAAAAACAATTTTCATAATTAATTTCCGCTCTGTTCTTTACGTATTTTTTCTAATTTTTTTACCAACATTTGTCGTTTAAGCCTACTAATATGATCAATATACAGCACCCCATCCAAATGATCCAACTCGTGTTGGATTGCCACAGCCAAAAAATCTTCGGCTAATAACTCACATTCTGCACCATTATAATCCCAATACACCACTTTTACACTTGCCGGACGCTCAACCTCTGCCCTTAAACTTGGCAAAGATAAACACCCTTCTTCACAAATTTCCGTTTCATCTGATTTCCAAACAATTTTAGGATTAACCATATATATCGGACTAGGCTCTTCGCCCTCATGAGCAATATCCACCACCACCACACGTTTAGAAACTCCCACTTGAGGTGCAGCCAAACCACAACCGTTTGAAGCATACATTGTTTCCAACATATCATCTAAAAACTTACGTATTTCATCATCAACAGCCTCAACTTTTTCGGCCTTTTGCTTTAAAATCGGGTGCGGATATTCATATACTTTTAATTTTGCCATTTTTTATCCTTACTAGAACAGAAGCTGTTTGATAAATGATTTAGATAGAGCAATTTAGCGAACAGCTTTAGAGATTTGATCAAGCAACGCATTTACCATCTTAGGTTCATTCTTGTCAAAGAAAGCGTATGCCAAATCAACATATTCTTTTACAATTACCGTAGCATCAACATCGGTGGTATGAACCAACTCATAAGCAGCACAAAGCAATAAAGCACGTAGAGTACCGTCAAAACGATCAAAAGACCAACCTTCACGCAAATAATGAGATAAAGACTTCTCTAACATTTCTTTTTCTTTATGAACACCTCTTACAACTTCCGCAAAATAAGAAGTATCCATATTACTCAATTCCACCAAATTTTCTTTTTCTTCATATTCTGTTACATCATCTTCAATCACATAACGTCCGACTTCTCCATTAATAAAATCTTTGACAACTTCGTCAACGGAAATTTGTCCGAACTCAATCATATAAGTGGCCTGCACCGCTGCCAATCTTGCAACTGACTTCATTTTTATTTTTTCAGAGACATATTTTGCCATTATTTAACTCCTTCCGGTTTAGCCATTTTATCAATTGTTTCAACAAAATCTTCAAAATCGCTTACTTCTTTAAAATCTCTATATACAGATGCAAAACGAATATAAGCAATATGATCCAAATTAGAAAGCGCTTGCATAACAAACTCCCCGATTTGTGTAGATGGTATTTCCGCTTCTCCCGATGCTTCTAAACGACGCTGAATTGAATTAACCACTTTTTCAACGCGTTCAGAACTTACCGGCCGTTTACGCACTGCCAAATAAATTGAATTTGCCAACTTATCCCTGTCAAACATAACTTTTTCGCCGTTTTTTTTGACAACTATCAAGTCGCGTAATTGCACTCTTTCAAAGGTTGTAAATCTGGAACCGCACTCTCCGCATTCTCTTCTTCTACGGATTGCAGTATTGTCATCCGTATCACGAGAATCTTTAACTTGTGTATCATCACATCCGCAAAAAGGACATTTCATTTATATTACTTTCCTTTATTAAGTAAAATATCTGCTATCTGATATAATTTTGAAGAATATCTTGCTCCTTTTATAAGAACAATATCGTTATTTTGCAAGAGTTTATTTAACAAAAACTCATCCAAACCATCTTTATTTTCAAAATAATATTGTTCTTTTGTATTTGGCAATTGTGCCAGCATATCTTTCATTTCCGGACAAACACCTATTACCACATCTGCCGAAGAGTTTGCGACTATTTTACCAACTTCAATATGGCGACTTTCAGAAGACAGGCCTAATTCGGCCATTTTTCCGAGAACGGCAATCTTTCGTCCCGTACAAGGAAGCTTATCCAAAGTTTCTATAGCAAAAATCATAGCTTCAGGCTGTCCGGAATAACTATCATCAATTAGCGTATATTCTCCTCCGGCAGGTAATTTAAGTTTATATCTGGCCCCTCTCCCCGGCAAAGATCCGAACTCTGATAAATATTCAGCCGCAACTTTAACATCAAGTCCTAATTCTTTGATAAGGCTTAATACGCACCATGCGTTATAATAATTATGTTCGCCTATATCTTTAAGCTTTAACTCTGCTTGCGGATGATTATTTTTACCGAACTTCACAACTTTTGCGCCATTTTCAAGCGCTCTTTTTTCTAAAATATCTGCAAAATTAGTATCTTCATTAATAATTGCAATTCCTTCTTTTTTAAGCGACTTAAAAATTTCTGCTTTTGCTTCGGCAATGTCTTCAAATTTTTCAAAAAATTCTATATGCATCGGATAAACATTGGTAATAATCGCCACATCCGGATTAACATAAGAAACCAAATCCTCAATTTCTCCCTTAGCGCTCATTCCCATTTCAATAATTGCATAATCTGCATCCATATCCATATCACAAAGCGTAATCGGCACACCTATATGATTATTAAAATTACCGGCAGTTGCATACACCTTACCAAATTTAGAAAGTGCAAATTTGATTTCTTCTTTTGTTGTGGTTTTTCCGGCACTACCGGTCAGACCTATAACCACTCCTTTAAAACATTGACGATTATATGCACCTAGCGCGCCATACGCTTTTATACTGTTTTTAACTACGATTTGTTTATTAAGCGGCACATCATCTATCACATGCTCAACAATTACCAAAGAGGCTCCTTTATTTAAAACTTCAGCCACATAATCGTGTCCGTCATTTTTTTCGCCTTTAATTGCAATAAACAAATCTCCTTTTTTGATTAATCTGCTATCAGTAACGATATTTTCAATTTCAACATCAATTACTTTAGATTCTGAACCAACGACTTCACAAATTCTTTGAGAGCCTATCTTTTGCATTAATTTTCTCCGTCAAAAACAAATTTTTTTAAATATATTCGTTTTTATTTAATAAACCCCTAAACAAACCAAATAAAAAACTTGGATTTTTCCAAGTTTTTTATTTAAATTCACTTATATATCGGAAACTGTTCACACAGTGCCATAACTTTTTCGGCAACATTTTTTATTATTTCATCTGCTTTATCTGCTGCCACAGCATCAACCACATCCGCAATCCAATTACCAATCATCTCAAATTCTTTTTCTTTGAATCCGCGAGTTGTACCTGCCGGAGTTCCCACCCTTATCCCTGATGTAATTTTTGGAGGTTGCGGGTCAAACGGTACGGCATTTTTATTACAAGTTATACGAGCTTTATCTAAAGCTGTTGCTATTACATCTCCGGTCACATTTTTGGGCCTCAAATCAACTAACAATAAATGAGTATCTGTTCCGCCGGAGACCAAATCTAATCCTCTTTTTTTCAAAGTTTCGCCCAATACCTTAGCATTTTTTACTACTTGAGCAGAATAAGCCTTAAATTCAGAAGTTAAATCCTCCTTAAAACAAACAGCCTTAGCAGCTATAACATGCATCAACGGTCCGCCTTGTGTTCCGGGAAAAATTGCTGAGTTAATTTTCTTTGCCAAATCTTCATTATTGGTAAGTATCATTCCTCCCCGTGGTCCGCGCAAAGTTTTATGAGTAGTTGTAGTCACAACATCTGCATATTCAAGCGGATTAGGATGTACTCCACCAGCTACCAATCCCGCAAAATGAGCCATATCCACCATCAGATAAGCTCCGACTTTATCTGCAATTTTTCTGAATTTAGCAAAATCAATTTGTCTCGGATAAGCCGAACCTCCGGCTATAATCAATTTGGGTTTATTTTCCAAAGCAAGTTTTTCAACCTGTTCATAATCGATTCGTCCGTCGTCAGCCTTAACACCATAAGTAATTGAGTTCAACCATTTACCGGAAATTGACACTTTAGCTCCATGTGTCAAATGCCCTCCGGCATCAAGGCTCATGCCCAAAATTGTATCATTAGGCTTTAAAAGAGCTACATATACTCCCATATTAGCCTGGCTTCCGGAATGTGGCTGAACATTGGCAAATTTGCAATTAAATAACTTTTTTGCTCTCTCTATAGCCAAACCTTCAATCACATCAACAAATTCGCAACCATGATAATAACGTCGGTTAGGATAACCTTCGGCATATTTATTAGTAAGAATTGATCCTTGTGCTTCCAAAACTGCCGGAGACACAATATTTTCAGATGCAATTAATTCAATTTGGCTTTGTTGTCTTTTAAGTTCCTTATCAATTGCTTCAAAGATTTCATTATCTTCTAACTGTAGATTTTCATTAAAATCCATATCCATCTCCTATTCATCTAATTCACAAATTCTACGTTGATGTCGATTCTCTTCACTAAATTTTGTTGTTCTGAAAATATCAAAATACTTAATCACATCTTCAAATTTTTGCATTCTTCCGCCAAATACTGCAATATTAGCATTATTATGCTCTCTGGTTAAGCGCGCCACATCTTCATTATACAAAACAGCAGCACGGATTCCTTTGATTCGGTTTGCAGCAATAGAAATTCCGATTCCGGTACCGCAAATAAGAATTCCCAAATCAAATTCTTTTGCCTTAATTGCATTAGTCATTTTATGCGCTATTAGCGGATAATCGCAAGATTCTTCAGAATCTGTTCCCAAATCACATAAACTAACGCCTTGTTTTTTATAATATTCAACTAATTTTTGCTTTAATTCAAACCCTCCATGATCAGAGGCAATTGCATATTTCATTTATATGATTCCTTTCTTAAAATCATCAACTTTTGCCATCATATAACAAAGTTGTGATAAAAAAACATTTTTTTTAAAAAATATGTTGACGTGTGAAAAAATTATTGTATATATAGAGGCACCGATTGAGAGACGGTAGCACGAATGGCCGGTTGGCAGAGTGGCTCATGCAGAGGACTGCAAATCCTTGTACATCGGTTCGATTCCGGTACCGGCCTCCAACAAATACCGTATTATTCCGGCTTAGCTCAGCGGTAGAGCAATCGGCTGTTAACCGATTGGTCGCCTGTTCGAATCAGGCAGCCGGAGCCAAAAACAAGCCCTCAACCTTTATGGTTGGGGACTTTTTTTGTGCTCTGTTTGTTGATTTGAGCGGCGACCAATGGGAGCCTGTTCGGAGTGGATAGTTGGTGAAAACAAGCATTGAGCTTAGCAAATCGCTTAGCGAAATACGCAGTTTGAACCTTACGACACGAGGAGGACCCGCTTGCGGGAGTACCCAATCAGGCAGCCGGAGCCAAAAAAATAGAACCCACCTTTATGGTGGGTTTTATTTTTTTGTTTCCGTCTATCTGATAAGAATAGGCGGAGCCTGTTCAATCAGGACGAGGAAAAAAATTGCTCCAGTGAAGCAATTTTTGACGCAGATTACGTTTTTGTTAGTTTGTGAGCTAGTGATAACGACGCGAAACAAACTTTACAAAGGCGGTGACCAAAGCGAGTTGGCATTGCGATTAACGCAATGCTTACGAGTAAGACCGAGCCCTGTCATAAATAAAATGCCTTTTCTTTCATCCTAACAAATATTTTTCAAAAAAACTAGACAAAAATAACTTTGTATGATAATATACAACCATGCTATACCATAAAATGGAGGATAAAATGGATTTAGACAAAGCAAAAAAAATTCTACAAGATTCAGAGTTTAAAAAAGCAAAAGGGGGAGAAAGTCTTGGGTATCCTTCAAAACTTGTTTCTATAGGAGCTAGGTGTAGTAAAGTTGTATGGGATGATAAGCATAAGAGTGGTAGTTTGTATGACGAGACAGGTAAGGAAATAGCTTTAGTAATGGATGCACCTTCATCAGATTATA
Source organism: Alphaproteobacteria bacterium (assembly GCA_017457005.1). Lineage (GTDB taxonomy): Bacteria > Pseudomonadota > Alphaproteobacteria > RF32 > CAG-239 > CAZU01. The sequence goes on from JAFTII010000030.1 coordinate 50,869, forward strand.
AATGGTTATTTCATGAATGTAATGAAAAAGGTGCTTTTCTTATAAAAGACCCTTCTAAAGCTATTCGTAGACCTACATATCTGGTAACATCAAACAATGTATACGAATTTTCTACGGAGATGACTAAAATCGAAGAATATAGCGGTTTTGCAAAAGATGCTGCTCATAGTTTGTTGTGGACATACAGTCCTTGTTACAAGCCCAAAATGACCGTTATGGATTTATATAATCAAGTATCAACAATTGAGAAGAACACTGATAATCCAAAGGAAGTTATGCTTAAAGATAAAGCTGGTAATGTACTTGCGTTTATGGATACTGATAATGGTGGTTTAGATTTTAAATTAAGGGACAATCAAGCTAAAGAGGAAATGGCTCGTGCTTTGGTTAGCGCAGATAAAATAGAACCTAAATCTCCTGGAAAATTTTCTTTTGATGGTACTGAAACAGAAAAAAGAGCACTTACTACTTTATTTCGTAGTGCCAGGGAAGCTTATAATACAGGTAAATCTCAAACAATCTGGCACACATCAGTATCAAGTAGAGGGCGTGTATAATTTAGATTATCTTGTTTTTCAGGTGGCGATAATCAATCCGCATAATATCGTTATGTCTTTTATATAGCTCAATTACAAACTCTGTTAGAAATGTGTTGCATTTAGGTCGCCAGTTTTAAGAAACCATCCTTCAGGATGGTTTTCTTGTATTCTGTACATTTTAAAGATCAGATTGTATTCAGTAGCCACTCAAGCACATTCATACGTTTAATACCGTTGTTTTCGCCTGAACCGAAATCCATTGTCAGTAAAAATTTAGGGTAATTATCTTCTATAGCCTCAAGTGGTGCAAGTTCTCGTTCTAATATGTCTGTTCCCAACACATTCAATGCGACTTGATAATATTCAACTATTCCGCCACTTTTTTTAGCAACAAAATCAACCTCAATATTTTTACCACCTTTGACTATTTTACCCACCGAAACTTGATAACCACGTCGCAACAGCTCTAAGTAAACCACATTTTCTAAGATATGTCCTTGATCCATATCTTTGATACCCAACAATGCCGTACGTAGTCCTATATCCGCAACATAATATTTAGCATTACTATCAAGATATTGTTTGCCTTTGATATCATAACGGTCGCATTTATAAAGTAAAAAGCTATCTAATAACCCTTGCACCATTGTATCTATGGTCGGTACTGATATTTTATGTCCGCCAGAATTTAAGCCTTTTTCTATGTTGCGGATAGATGTTTCATTACCAATATTATCAAACATATACTTAACCACGGCATCAAGCTTATTAGTGTCTGCAATATTAAAACGTTTAACTATATCCTTTTGAATTGTATTCAGATAAACAGTATCCAACAAATAATCGCTTATTAGTTGTTTATCATAAACCAAGTTTAAAGTCTGAGGAAAACCGCTTTCAGTTATATAATGATAATAAACCGCCATTGGATTATGCAAATCATCCATATCTTTTTTAGTCTTAACATCAAATGGAGCAAACTTTAAGCATGCTGAAAAATATTCCTTAAAAGAAAAAGGTTGCATTTTGATTTCAATATATCTGCCACCTAATGAATTAGCCAAATCACTGGAAAACATATAGGCATTTGAACCAGTCAAATACAAATCAACATTACTTTGTAATCTTAACGCATTAGCGACTTTATCCCAATCTCTCAATAACTGTATTTCATCAATAAAGACATAATTCATCTTATTGGGTTTGAGAATTGATAAAACATAGCCCAATAACTTATTATAACCGACTAAAAAGTTTTCTGTATCATAAGAAAGTCCGATTTTGTTAGTTTGTACCAAATCTTCCAGATTTATATTTATAATATGACTATCATCGGCTTGTTTATTAGCAATTAAATCAAATTGATAAAGATAAAACAATTTGGATTTACCGCAACGTCTTACTCCTGTGATTATTTTTATTAATTCACTTTGCCCTTGCCATTTTTTCAGTTGCTCTATATATTGTGGTCTATCAACTATTCTTTCAGATACACTTTGCATTGTTTATTCTCCTTAAGCTATATGTTAATTATATTTAACAAAAAATAAAAAATCAAGTGTTTTGTAAAATATATTTAACAAAATCTCAAGAATATCGTTTTTCGCAAAATAGAATTAACAATCAAAGTATTCCGTATTTTTTCCGCACACGTAATTAGCAGATTTTTTCTATTCCGCACACATTAACTCACCATCAATCATACAGGTTTCATCAATATATCCTATTTTCATTAATGTTCGCAAAATATTAGCCTTATTACGTTTTTTGATAGGTTTAATAGGACGACCGGCATAAACCGTCCATGGTTCAAATTTATAATTAGAGGGAACAAAACTCAAAGCTCCGATAGTTACCCCTTCAGGAATATTGTTATTAGGCATAATAACAGAATTAGTGCCGACACCGGTAAATCTTCCAAGTTTAACATTTCCTTCAATTTCTTTTACTTCCGGAACTGAGTGGGTTACCAATTCATTTACATAATCGTTAGAAGATAACCAAACCTTTACTCCGGCTGCTAAACTTGAAAAACCTCCCATCTCAAAAACATATTTTCCATCTCCGCCTGCAATATATGTCCCCGGAGCAATCTCACAATCATTTCCTATCTTGCATGCCGTAGATATACGACAAAAATCTGCAATTCTAACATTATCCCCTATTTCCATTAAATCAGGTTTTTTGATAATAACATATTCGCCAAGTGTAAAGTTTTTTCCGTGTTTCATTTTATATTCCCATATTTATTTACACTTATAATCTAAAATTATGCCTATATAAAAGCAAATCAACAAATAATATTAAATATTACAACTATTCACTATCAGACTGCCTACTCTCCAACAAATCCAAAATCCACTAAATAATTATATGACATCGCCATAGAAATATTTGTTTATCTTTTGCAGAATATAAATATCAGAAAATTTAACAATAAAAGAACAAAAACAATCTCAAATTTCTGTATTTTGGCTCCCCTTTTTAATTTTATATTTACAACATTGCAAAAATATGCTATAGTGACATTGTAATTAAGTTTTATGTTATATTATTATTCAAAATGTTATCATAGTTTATCGGGGTTGTTTGGCTTCCTTAAATGATAAGATTTTTATTAATTTTATAATATAAAACTTATTTATAAAGAACGTTAAACAATTAAAATAAAAAAGTTATGAAAACATTTTTTGCTATTACAGCCATTGTGCTTGCATCTCTCTGGGTTCTTCGTTTCATCGTTCACTTCATGTATTTGGTTGAATACTATGTTGATGATAATGATATATCACGTGTTAGCATCTACATACAAGAGAGTTGGTTTAACTGCAAGATCCTTAGTTGGCAAACATTTTGGATCCTAGTAATTAGGTGTTCGAGATGGGAGTTTCAGCTCTTATCGCTAATTACCGGAGCACCCATTTGGGGATTTGTCTTGTATATAATCATAGAAAGCATGATTATTACAGTCAAACGTATCTACAACTGGCTTAAATGGCAGTAAAAAAGAACCCCCTAAGTTTGTGACAAACACATCTTAGGGGGTTCTTTGTTTATAAATTTAACCCAACAAATTACCACCTATTGCAACCGTGCTTGCAGGCATATCAAGTAAATGAATATTTACCAAATTACGCTCTACCTGCAATTTTTCAGCAATTAAATCCGTTAGCAACCTTGCCAAACCGCTTTTATCTCCAAAACCGATAGACTGCATCTCTACCAGCGCTCCTTTATTATTAACGCTTCCCTCAAATGCCATATCAGGATTATTAATTACATTAACCACAACATAACGAATTGGCTTACACAATTGTTTTGCTACCAATTCTGCAGCCTCCTCTGCAAACTTTTCATTTTTAACATCAGAATTATAATAAACAGTAAAAAAAGGCATATTCTTTCTCCTAACTAATTAATTACGACATTTAGCAAATATATCCAACTCCGGATTATATGCTTCAATCTTCAAACCCGCTACCCCTAACATTGAATGAAACAAATTATCATGTGAGGCTTGTCTTTTAGTTTGGTTGGTTAAACATACACTACTATAATTCATATTTTTTTTGGTTTTTTCCGGCATCCACACCCAAAACGGAACTTCTTTTTGATATGCCGGAGATCTGTCATATACTCCGGAGTGCATATAAAAACCGTCTTCCCCTAAAGACTCTCCGTGATCAGACGTATAAAAAACAACAATATTATATTCATCATCAAAAGCAGATAAGTCCTTCAACATCTCTGCTGCTAAATAACTGTTATAAACTATACTGTTATCATAAGCATTGACTAATTCTTCATACGAACAGTCTTTCAAGATTTCGCTTTCACACACCGGCTTATAAATTTCAAACTCTTTCGGATAACGCAAATAATAATCAGGTCCGTGACTGCCGTACTGGTGCAAAACAAGTACAATATTATCATCTATGGATCTTATTTTTTCTTTAAGATCTTTTTGCATAACTTCATCCAAACAAGTATTATCCTGACAAAATACTTCTGTCGTGATACGAGTACAATTCCCCTTACAACTGGAATTATTTTCTCTCCATATTACTTTATAATCGTTATAGGCAAACACATCTAACACATTTTCCAAATAAGATGCCGAACCGGGAATAAAATTGTCTCTCCCCAACATAGAAAACATACAAGGTACGGAAACTGCCGTAGAAGTACCACAAGCAGTTGCATTTTTAAACACCATTATATCTTTAGCAAATTGTTTCAGATGTCTGTTGGTATCTCGTGCATAACCGTTTAGAGAATAATTCGCTGCTCGTCCGCTTTCACCAACAACCACAACCAATATATTTTTCCGTGTTTTATCTTTCCAATACCTGTTTATCTCTGTCTTTTTATTTAATGGTGTTATCTTATCATGTTTTTTTAATATTTTTATCACACTAATTGTAGAAGATATATAATTTGTAGGCACCATCATATACAGTAAATGCTTTCTTTCTTCCACAAAGGTACCTAATTTACCGGCAACAGGCAATAAAATCACAGCTACCAACAAACCTGCCTGCAAAATAAGTTTTAACCTTCTTCGTAAATCTTGTTTCCATCCTTTGTTTACAAAATTTGATTTAACTAACAAATAAAACAATAAGATATCAACACCTGCAAACAGCAACATTTTTGTACTTATTAATGCACCAACTTCAGCAACATCCGTCTGGAATACATTAATCATCATAATTTTATCAATTTCAACATTATAGGTCTGCATAAAATAAATTGCAGCAGTATTAGCAATAATCAAAAACCCTAATATAAATTTGGCAATATATTTGTGCAAAATAACTGTATATACTATAACAAAAGCGGCAAAAAGAACAATCATCGCCAACAAGCCGACAATCCAACTTGAGTTTATAACCAGTTTATTCAAAAACAAATAATTAGAACAAACAGAAACAAATGCCCAGAACAACAAACTGCCGTTAGGATTCAAATAGCTATCATTATCCTTCTTTATATGATGCAAAACTGCCAATAATAACAAAAACGCAATTCCCAACATAACTAATACAGACATCTTTAAACTCCTAATATAAATCTCTATAAAGGATATTAGGAGTTAGCATATACTTTGCAAGAATTAATAATGATATTTCAACAGTTAAAAAAATTACAACACAATATTTTGTTTTTCATAACCATAAGGCGTTTCTGAATAGAAACGCCTTACATTAAGCAGAAGTTTACCGATTAGTCTTCTGAAGAAATAATTTCAGGAGCAGCAACTTCATCATTTACACTGTCTTCAGTATCCGGAACATTATCTCCCAACACTTCAGATCCGGTTTCTTCTTCAAGCTCATCACTATCACCATCATCTGCATCTAACCAAGTGACAGAAACAACCTTTTCATCATCAGCCGTTCTAAACAAGATAACACCTTGCGTTTTACGTCCGGCTATTCTGATATCTGTTACCGGCATTCTGATAAGTTTTCCACCATCAGTAACCATCATAATTTGGTTATTATCCTCTATCGGGAAAGAACTTGCAATTTCTTTATTACGGGCAGACATTTCCATATTGGCAATACCTTGTCCTCCACGTCCGGTAACACGATATTCATAAGAAGACGAACGTTTACCATATCCGGTTGTGGTTACGGAAAGAATAAATTGTTCTTTTTCACGCATTTCAGCATATTTTTCCGATGTTAAAGCACTCATCGGTATTCCTGCGTCTTCCGGAGCAATTACACAATCATCTTCACGTTCAAGTTGAATACGTTTTATGGCTGAAGATATTTTCAGATATTCTTCACGTTCTTCAGAAGTAGCTTCGCTGTGATTCAAAATAGACATTGAAATTACTTCATCTTTACCGGCTAGTTTAATACCTCTTACACCGGTTGAATTACGTCCGACAAACACACGAACATCCGTAACCGGAAAACGAATACATTTACCACCGCGAGCAGCCAATAAAACATCATCATTTTCCGTACAAATTCGAACATTGATAAGTTTGTCTCCATCATCAAGCTTCATTGCAATTTTACCGTTTGACTGAACATTCACAAAATCCATCAATGAATTACGACGAACATTGCCCTGAGATGTGGCAAACATAATAGACATATCTTTGCACTCTGCTTCATTTTCCGGTAATTTCATAATGGTTGTAATTGTTTCACCAGCATCTAACGGCAACAAATTGATAAATGGCTTACCTTTTGAGGTCGGAGACCCGAGCGGTAACTTATAAACCTTCATCTTATATACCAAACCTTTAGAAGAGAAGAACAATACCGGAGTATGAGTACTTGCAACAAATAAACGAGTAACAAAATCTTCTTCTTTTGTTGCCATACCTGACTTACCTTTTCCGCCACGTTTTTGCGCTTTGTAGGCATTAAGCGGAACCCGCTTAATATATCCGGCTTCAGTAACGGTAACAACCATTTCTTCACGCTGAATCAAAGATTCAATATCTGTATCATATTCAATATCTTCAATTTTAGTACGACGAGGAGTTGCATATTCATCCTTAACGGCAACCAACTCATCACGCATAATACCGTAAAGTTTTTCTCGGCTAGACAGAATAGATAAACACTCCTTAATATCATTACCAAGTCCGACCAACTCTTCGTGAATTTTATCTCTTTCCAAACCTGTTAATCGTTGCAATTTCAAGTCCAGAATTGCTTTTGCTTGAGCTTCGGACAGACGATATGTTCCGTTTTCAACTTTTCTGTCCGGCTCGTCTATCAATTTAACCAAAGCTTCAACATCTCCTGCCGGCCAAGATTTTGCCAACAAAGCTTCTTTTGCTTCTTGCGGATTGGGAGATGTCCGAATCAACTCAATTACCGGATCAATATTTTCTACGGCAATTGCCAAACCAACCAAAACATGTGCTCTATCACGAGCTTTGTTTAAATTATAAATTGTACGACGACGAATAACTTCTTCTCTGAATTCAATAAATGCCGATACAATTTCTTTCAAATTCATCATCATCGGACGTCCGCGATGAATTGCCAACATATTCATACCGAAACTGGTTTGTAACGGAGTGTATTTATATAATTGGTTCAAAACAACATCTGCTTGAAAATCACGTTTGACCTCAATAACAACCCGAACACCTTGTCTATCGGATTCATCTCTTATTTCACCGATACCTTCCAGTCTTTTTTCTTTAACTAATTCGGCAATACGAGTAATCATAGCAGCCTTATTAACCTGATAAGGTATTTCATGAACAATAATAGCTTCTCTGTCTTTATGTAGTTCTTCAATCGTACATTTTGCACGCATTACGACTGAACCGCGTCCGGTCAAATAAGCTGATTTTGCACCGGAATAGCCCAAAATCAAACCACCGGTTGGAAAATCCGGTCCGGGTACTATTTTTATCATATCTTCAATTGAAATATCCGGATTATCAATATATGCGCAACAAGCATCTATTACTTCTCCCAAGTTATGAGGCGGAATATTTGTTGCCATACCCACGGCAATACCATTCGCGCCATTAACCAATAAATTAGGATAATTTGCCGGCAATACTGAAGGTTCTTGCAAACTTTCATCATAGTTAGGCATAAAGTCAACAGTATCTTTATCAATATCATCAATCAACGCATGAGCAACTTTAGCAAGTCGTGCCTCTGTATAACGCATTGCCGCAGCACTATCACCGTCCATAGAACCGAAGTTCCCTTGTCCGTCAATTAAAGGAACACGCATTGAGAACGGTTGAGCCATTCTAACCATTGCTTCATAAACAGAAGAATCTCCATGAGGGTGGTACTTACCTAAAACATCACCGACAATACGAGCTGATTTACGAAAAGGACGATTATAATCATATCCGTTTTCGTATGCTGAATAAATAATTCTACGATGAACCGGTTTTAAACCATCTCTGACATCAGGCAACGCACGAGATACAATCACACTCATTGCATAGTCAAGATATGACCTGCGCATTTCCTCGGAAATTTCTACCGGAGAAATATCTTTTTTATCATTTTCAATAACTTGGTTTAATTCTTCAGACACTTTCTTTACTTTCACAAAATTCAAAACTGCCCATAATATAGCAAAAAACAAAAAATCATGTCAGTTTTTTTACTGAGTTATACCCAACAAAAAAGTGCATTTTCTTCTCTATGGGCAAAAAAAGTGCCTTAAAATTGATTTATTCAATTTAAGGCATTTTAAAAGTTAACAATAAACTCATAAAAACGCAAATTTTCAGATTATCCCCTACCCGTATTTCTGTTTTGAGCAATTTGTGTAGGTGCATTCTTATTTTGTACACTGGCTACCACAAATTCGGGTAATTTATTTTGTAATTTATAAGAAGAACTGCAACTTGCTGCTCTTTTAATTTCTAGAGCAGCGCTACCGCTATTATATTTTTCCAAACTGTAATTATAAATAATACCTGCGGGCAAACGTATCAGATCATTGGTTTCTATCTTTCCGGTTGCAAAATCTTTGGTTGCGGCCATTCTCTTCTTTATTGCCGGATTAGAAGAATAAGACACTAAATTGTTCCAACAACTTGCATCATTGTTAAGTAGTTTTTTATAATAAAACGAATGTTCTAAATTTCTGGGTCCCAACAACCATGCAACAGTAGCAAATGCTGCCACCTCTTCTTGGGTCATCGCATGATTAACTTTAGCCAATTTAGGAACTGCAACATAATACAGATACAAATCTTTTTGCATCACAGCCTCATTCATGGTAACTTCATCACCCGATTTAACCGCTCTTATATGTCTGCCATATTTATCTAAATACGACGTAATTCCCCAACCTATTGTTTCATTGCCCCAGCCGTCATCATAAGCTTTTGCACTATAATTTTCAAACATTGCCAATAATACGCATATATCATCGTATGCGGCATCAAGCATCGCTAAATTACCATATTTATCATTATATTTTCCGGCACATTTTTCGGCAAAATTCATTTTTACGCTTTCTTGCGGAAGATTTACCATTTTTTTAGTTGCTGTTTCCTCAGCTTTTTGATAATCAATGGTTGCCGTCTTTTTTTCCTCTGGCGGAGCTGTTACTTCAGACTGCTTTTCATTTTTATTATCTGATAATTTTTCTTTATCCGATAATTTACCGGACACAAATATTCCGCCACCGATCAAAGAGGTAGCTGTAAATACCGTAGCTGTTGCCTTCTTAACACGTTTCCATGCCACATTCCAATTATAAGAATGAACAGCTTTTATGCCTCTATCAAAAAAATCTTTAACTTCAGATATATCAAACTCTATCGTATTTAAATTTAATTTAGCCATCAACATTCCTTTGCGACAAGCAAATGTTGATTTATCAATATAAAAAGGCATTTGAGGATTATTTTTCACTTTACGAAGCAACATCGTCAATACAATTGATTTTTTATATTTATTTATTGCTTGTTGAGTAACTTTTTTTGCAATTTCTGCATTAGTTAATCGCTTTTCACTATCTGCAAGCGGAACAACATAATTTTGTCCTTTATGAAGTATAGTTTTAGGAGTTTTTCCTGCTTTTTTGTACTCTTGGATATTCTGCTCGTTTACGTCCCAAAAATCATCTGGAAAATTTTTATTTTTTGCAACATAAATATATGGAACAGTTATCAATACGCCGTTAACCATTATTTTTTTTGGAGACATACCTCGTTTTATATATTCTTTACGTAATATTTTCTCTATCTTCATTATAACTCCTTAATACAAAAAGGATTTTACTATATTTAGACAAAAAGGTCAACATTTAATGAACATAGCCCTAAATTCATAACAAAAAAAGGAGCTGTAAAAGCTCCTTTTTTTCATCTTTTAAATATTACTAAAACGGAATATCATCATCCAAATCTGCTGCCGGAACAGATGAAGCAGTAGAATCCCAACCTGCATTACCGCTTGCAGCAGAAAACACATCATTACCTCCGGCCGGAACACCATCGCCTTTAGCATCTAACAACACTAAGTTTCCGTTAAAATTCTGTAATACAACTTCAGTTGAGTATTTTTCTTGTCCGTTAGTATCTTCCCATTTACGAGTTTGCAATTGTCCTTCCAAATAAACTTTTGAACCCTTACGCAAATAACGCTCTGCCACATCAGCCAATTGCGGATTAAAAATAACCACTCGGTGCCATTCGGTTCTATCTTTACGTTCTCCGGATAGCTTATCTTTCCAGGTTTCAGTTGTTGCAATACTTAAGTTAACAATTTTAGCTCCGCTTTGTGTATTACTTACTCGCGGATCTGCTCCCAAATTGCCTACCAAAATAACTTTATTAATACTTCCAGCCATTTTTCTATACCTTATAAAAAATTAAAACTTTCATAAATATACATTGATAAATCAGATTAGCAAACAAAAAAATCAATTTACCTGTGTATATTCCTCTCCTTGCTTTTCAAACACACCATACAACAACGGAATCTTGTATTTAATATCTGACATTTTTCCCCAAGGTAACACTGCCGAATTATTTCCAAAAGCAGACTGCACTTTATCATAACTGAAACTTTGTGCTTTTTGTACTATATCAGACCAAAACTTTAATGCTGCAAAACCATATATTCCCAACCCATCAGGTTCGGCACCGAGTAATCGTAAATTTACTAATGTTTCCGTAAAATAAGGACTATCCTTAAAGGCTTTTAATCCCAAATAATATTGCCCTTGCCCATCAATTTCAAATTCTTTCGCCACATACCGAGTTGCAAAAATTAAAGCTTCTTCATTATTTCGTCTAATTATTTTTCTTAATTCATAAATATCTTCATCTTTGGCGAGAACAAAAACTATTTTATTATTAAGTAAAATTTCTTTTGCCAATAAATTATAATTTTTGCCATAGGCTCTTAAAGAATAACCGGTTAATTTGGACGTAATATTGTCATTTGTAAATTCTTTTTGCAATACCGTAGCTGTCTCTACAGACTCTCTATCGGAGCTATCATACACTATTGCCACATTTTGTCCTGATAAATTATTCAGATAATATTCAAAAAAAGCCTTTGCCGATGCACTTTTCAATCCGGCAATATGCCTCACATTTTTTTCATCACTGTTTATCGGCAAAGGCATAATTTGCATTATGCCGTTTTGTTTATATATTTCAGCAACATCATTAAACCTGTTATGGCAGAACGGACCTATTACCAAATTTATCTTATCTTCTTTTTTTACGCCCAACATTTGTGCCATTGATATCGCATAATTATCATCACATCTGTCATCTGCTACTATTAAATTAATTTTCTGCCCCAAAATTCCGCCTTTTGAATTAATATCATTAGCGGCAATTTTTACTCCTTCCGTAATTTCTCTCCCATATTGGGCAAAAGCACCCTCTTGCGGAGCAATCACCACCACATTTACATCCGCCCAAGATGTTTTGCTCCCCAACATAAACAAACAAGTCAATATTATCAAATATTTAGTCATAAGTTCAAAACCATAATTAACTCAATGCGGCGCGCATAGTATCATCTTAAATATTTTTTGCAATCATTTTATTATTATTTCTCATTTACCATAAGCAAAAAGCGAATTTAAATAACTTTTTTCTATATTGCAAATATCTATTGCCATTATATGGTAAAGCCGTTATATTATTCACTCAGGAGAAATGATGATGAGTAATGATTTCATAGATATTAAAGGTGCCAGAGAACATAATCTTAAAAACATCAATATTCGTTTACCCAAAAACAGCTTAAATGTCATAACCGGACTTTCCGGTTCCGGCAAATCATCTTTAGCTTTTGACACCATATATGCCGAAGGTCAGCGCCGTTATGTAGAAAGCCTTTCTGCTTATGCTCGTCAGTTCTTGGATTTAATGAAAAAGCCCGATGTTGATTCTATTGAAGGATTATCCCCTGCCATTTCTATTGAACAAAAAACAACATCCCATAACCCTCGCTCCACGGTTGGAACCGTTACCGAAATTTATGACTATATGCGCTTACTTTGGGCTCGTGTCGGAACCCCGTATTCGCCTGTTACCGGATTACCTATAGAAGCCCAAACCGTATCCCAAATGACAGACCGAATATTATCACTTTCCGAAGGTACCAAATTATTACTTTTGGCTCCGATTGTGCGTGGCCGAAAAGGAGAATACAAAAAAGAAATTGATGATTTACGCAAACAAGGTTTTCAGCGCCTCAAAATAGACGGTCAAATATATGATATTGAAGAAATCCCATCATTAAATAAAAATCAAAAACATGATATTGAAGTCGTTGTTGACCGAATTATTGTAAAGCCAAGCATTTCCGAACGACTTTCTCAATCTTTGGAAACTGCTCTCAAATTAGGAAACGGATTGATTTTTGCTGATAATCTGTCAGATAATCAGCATCTCACTTTTTCTTCCAAATTTGCTTGCCCTATATCCGGTTTCACTATTGAAGAAATTGAGCCGAGACTATTTTCTTTTAATAATCCTTATGGAGCCTGTCCGCATTGTGATGGTATCGGAGCAAGTTTATATATGGACCCCGATCGTGTTATTCCCAATCCTCATCTTTCTATTTCTCAAGGTGCAATTCTTCCTTGGTATAGCCGCAAACACGGATTTTATACCGATACCCTGACATCTCTATGTAATTGGTTAAATATTTCAGACAAAACCCCGTGGCAAGATCTTCCTCAATCAGCCAAAGAAATAATATTATACGGCTCTGCCGGCGAACCCGTACCGATGGATTATCGTCGTTTCACAACTTATAAACCATTTGAAGGGGTTATAAATAACCTGGAACGCCGCTTTTTAGAAAGCGATTCACCGGCAATCAGAGACGAATTTGCCCAATATCAATCCGCTACTACGTGCATTCACTGCAACGGTAAACGCCTCAAACCGGAAGCCTTAGCCGTAAAAATTGGCGGATTAGACATTATGGATGCCGCAACAATGTCAATAAAGGAGGCTCTTATTTGGTTTAAAGGCATTGGTCCTACTTTAACACCGCAAAAACAAGAAATTGCTTCTAAAATTCTCAAAGAAATTACCGAACGACTTAACTTTTTAAACAATGTCGGACTGGATTATTTAAGCCTTTCTCGTCAATCTGGTACGCTTTCCGGTGGTGAATCCCAACGTATTCGCTTAGCAAGTCAAATCGGATCCGGTCTGACAGGAGTGCTATATGTATTAGATGAACCATCTATCGGATTACATCAAAGAGATAATGATCGCCTGCTGGAAACTCTCAACCGCTTACGAGATATCGGTAATACCGTAATTGTTGTTGAACATGATGAAGATGCCATACGTTCGGCAGATTATTTAGTTGACATGGGCCCTGCCGCAGGTAGTTGTGGTGGCAATATTGTTGCAGAAGGAACAGTCAAAGAAGTATTAAAAAAACCCAACAGTTTAACTGCTCTATATCTTAACGGTACAAAAAAAATTCCGCTTCCTCCTTTAAGACGCAAAGGAAATGGCAAATTCATCGGACTAAAAGGAGCTAGAACCAATAATTTAAAAAACATAGATATAAAAATTCCCCTCGGAACTCTAACCTGTATTACCGGCGTATCCGGTGGCGGAAAGTCATCTTTGATAATTGAAACTTTATGCAAAGCAATTAATCGCGAACTTTTTAACTCTCGTGAACCGGGAGCAGTATATGATAAACTTATCGGCGGAGAAAATATTGATAAACTTATAAACATAGATCAATCTCCCATCGGACGAACACCTCGTTCAAATCCGGCAACCTATACCGGAGTATTTGATTATATTCGCAATTGGTTTTCCGGCCTGCCGGAGGCAAAAGCTCGCGGATATTCTGCCGGAAGATTCTCTTTCAATGTTTCCGGCGGACGTTGTGAGGCTTGTAAGGGAGATGGAGTTACCAAAATTGAAATGCACTTTTTACCTGATGTTTATGTTGAATGTGATATATGCAAAGGCAAACGCTTTAACCGAGAAACATTAGAAGTAAAATACAAAGACAAATCCATTGCCGATGTTCTGGATATGACGGTTGATGATGCTTTGGAATTTTTCAATGCAATTCCAAGCATAAAAAATCGTTTAGAATTATTACGCAAAGTAGGCCTTGGATACATTAAACTCGGACAACCGGCCACTACTCTTTCCGGCGGAGAAGCTCAACGTATCAAATTAGCTAAAGAACTTTCACGTCGCGCTACCGGAAAAACTCTATACATTTTGGATGAACCAACTACCGGATTGCACTTTGAAGATATCAATAAACTGCTTAAAGTTTTGCAAACTATTGTAGACCAAGGTAATTCCATAATCGTTATTGAACACAATTTAGATGTGATAAAAACTGCCGACTATATTATAGACTTAGGTCCTGAAGGTGGCGACGGCGGTGGAACCATCGTTGCACAAGGCACACCGGAAGATATCGCAAAATCAGAACAAAGTTATACCGGAAGATATTTGAAAAACAAACTCTAACGTTTTTTATTTTTACGAGCAACTTTAGGAAGCACTGTATATTCACTCATTATCTTACGCCCCATTTTCACAAAAGGCTCTTCTCTTCCTCCGCCTTGAGATAAAATATTACACAGTTCTTGTACTTCAGAACGGCTATAATCATGCTCTTTTACAATATCAACAAACATTTTCGTCATTTTATTATGAAAATTAGGATCAAACTCTTCCGCCTCTTCATTAGTAGTATTTACACTTTTTGCATAAATTTCAGCTATTGCACCAACTAACTTTTTATTAATTTTTCGCTTTGGCTCTGCAACAGGTTCAAACAATGTTCCGCTAACTGCATTAAGCTCCATATATTTTGCATTTCTTTTTAACAAATTACTTATATTTTCAGTACTGACTTCATCTGTTTTATGAGGTCTGACAGCAGCATAATCAATAACTAAAGCGGCATAATCTTTAACCAATTCAAAAGTAGGTTTAATTTCAGAAGAACAAACTACCGCATCAATAATACCTTTTTGCTTCATAACAAAAGCTGCGCGTTGTTTCCACTTCACATCGTATTGATATAAAACATGATATACATTATTTATTCTTTTATGCAATTTTTGAGATGGAGTTTCATTATTAAGCAAAAAATTTTCACAACTATCAGATATCTTAAGTTTTGAGCGTTTTAAACGCTTATATAAATCTTTTTTGAATTTTTCATCAAGCTTATATGTTTTTCCTTTTACGCCGATAACTCCTGCCTCATCATAATAAGATACATTATCCAAATAAAATGCATTATCAGCAGCATTTTCAATTACCGGCATTGCCATTTCCAGTAATTTTCCGCCATTACTTTCTCGTGATTTTTGTAAAATTGAAAACAGTTGTCTTACCGTCTGTTCCGCTAAATCTTTTTTATCCGATTGAGTAGTTCCTATGTTATAATTTGCCATTTCTTTTATAAAACCACTATACACACCGCTATTATCAGATTTGCGATATGCCAGTACCCAATCAATACCTAAGACTTTATCTTTATCACTTAAAAAAGTTCCGATACCATCCAAAAAACTTATTTTCGCTTTATCAAAATTTGCGCTTTCCTTAAAAAATGATTTATCCCCCATAGATACTCGTTTTTCGGAGTTTATCGTCACATGTTTTAAAACATTCCAAAACAATCTTCCTGCAGCTTTAGATTTTTCCGTAGTACTATGTATATATCCTCTTATTGCACGTCTTATAAAATAAGCATTTGTAGAACATTCGGGATTATTCAATCCCCAAATAGGTTTATTATTTTCAAACCCCTTAAAACCACATAAATCTGCCAACTCTTTATAAGCTTTTGGAGCTTGTTGTTGCACCTTATACTCCAGTAAAAAATTTACTTCCCTCACTCCCTTAAACTTATCATACACATCGCCTTGATTAAGACGATGGTTCAATAACTTCACAATCATTTTCATAAAACCGTCATTTTGAGCTTCAGGTAATTCATTTTCTGCCATGGTGCAACCTTTCGTCCAGTTTTTGTCATTATACTCTTTTTACATAAAAAATCAATAAAAAAAGTGGTCAAACCTTTTCCGAGTTTGACCACCGCCACAAATTCTAAACAACTTACGCAATAATATTAGGCATAATTTTTGCTTCTATTGTTTTAATCTTATTTTTAACACCCATACGTAAAGAGTTTAACTGTTTTGCTTTAAAAAAATCTATAGTTTCATTATTACGCACCAAATGCCTTATATCAGAACTCACACGTCTTTCTTCAAGCTTTAGTTCGCATAGTTGATGTTGCAATTTATCAGTTTGTTTTTGATAAAATATCCTCTTTTAGTCCTTTCAAAATTTAAAAATTTCTGTTAATTAGCACTTTTTTGCTGGAATCTTATTCAGAAATCTGTATTAGTATAAACCAAAATAGAAAAAAAAGCAACTCAAAAAGGAGTAATTTAAACATGACAGATAAAAAAAGACTTGGAATTCTTACCAGTGGTGGGGATTGCGCAGGCCTCAATGCAGTAATAAGTTCTGTTGTAAAAGCCGCCAACGCCAAAGGATGGGAAGTTTATGGTATTCACAACGGAACAGACGGCATTACCAACAAACCTCACAGTTTTGAGGTTTTAACTGTTCATAATTTTTCAGATTCTCCTTGGCCGCGTCTTAGTGGTTCTTACTTAGGCTCCTTAAACAAAGGTGTAAAAATGGAATCCTTGGAAGAAATGAGCCAAAAATTTGCCGTTGGAGTAAAAGAACTGGGTTTAGATGCTGTCATTGTTGTTGGCGGGGACGGCAGCATGAATATTGTTTCCAACTACTGCAAAGGCAGTATCGTAAGAATGATAGGTATTCCCAAAACTATGGATAATGATACCCCTATTACAGAATTTTCCGTTGGTTTCCAATCAGCTGTACAAGTTTGTACCAATGCCATAGACAGCTTAGAATTAACTGCTCGTTCTCATAATCGCGCACTTATTGTTGAAGTTATGGGGAGAGATGCCGGCCACTTGGCCATGCACTCAGCTTTGGCCGGACAAGCCGACGTTTGCCTTGTTCCTGAAATTCCTTATACTATTGATGGTGTTATCAATAAACTTAAAGAAATCAAAGCCAGCGGACGAAATCATGCGGTTATCGTTGTATCTGAAGGAATAAAAACCGAAAAAGGTACATTAGTTTCCACCAAAAAGAATATGGTCGGAGAAGCTGTTTATGGTGGCATCAGCCAATATTTATGCAATGAAATCAGCAGCCGATACTCTGAATTTCAAATTCGCAGCAACACTTTAGGACACATTCAACGTTCTGGTGTTCCTTGTGCATTTGACCGTACACTTGCATATATGTATGGAACTAAAGCTATTGAATTATTAGAAAACGGTGAAGATAATAAAATGGTTATCTGGAAAAACGGACACGTTGGTGCTGTTGATTTGTCTGAAGTTGTTCGCACCGGTACAACTCTATTAAATCCGAACAGTGACTACGTCAAAGCCGCCAAAGAATTAGGTATGTATATTGGTGAGATCTAAACTGTAATGAACTAAAAAAGCCTCTTGATACAAAAATCAAGAGGCTTTTTTTTTACTTCTTCACATACGTGACTTTCAAACAGCTTTCACCTTTTCTGTTCTGATAAAAGCGAAATATCTGATGAATTGTCACATCATCATTTTTACACTCATGCTCCCACAACTGACCTTCCTCAAAAAACGTGGTTGGTCTAAGCGGTCCGGTATAAATCGCCAGATTATGTTTAAGGTCTTTATCAGACATAAACTCCTCTAAGACTGCTATGTGGACTTGTTTACCTATATACAAATCCATACACCATACCGGTCCATCAATATGCCCTGGGAAAAGAGCAAGATACGCATTAGAATAGTTACCATACATTTTGATATCCTTAGCCATATTGGCCACGATAAGATTTGTCATCATCTCAGGAGTATGGTTTGCCCGAGAGATGTTGGGTTTTGTTGCTGCCATAATTATGTGGTTTAGAAATTAGTTGATCTTCTGAAAAGGCTTTGTAAACTGCACAGCTGCCTTTCCATTTAATTCTATTATTCTCATAGCACCTCTTTTGGTGTTATAAATTCGCTCATAATCCATAACCGGATATGCGCTCACCTTGCTGTACTTACGTACAAAGACATCTTTTATCGGATAGTAGATTACACATCCTTCATTTTCAGATGTTTCTTTACACTTCAGCGGAATCAAAAAACCTAACTGATAGTGAGGTTTGATTTCACTAAAATACGAAAGTACCGGTTCATCCGCCACATAATGTTCAGCTAACTTCGGAAAAACTTCATTCAATTTTTCCTTAACTAACTCGGGAGTCTCCGTCCATGACATTTCTCCCATCACAACTCTGTTCATAATAAAATAAATTATTAAATTAAAAATAAGGTTCTAAACTGAAACTAGAAAATTTTTAGACAAAAGTCAACAATATATTACACCGGCACTACTTTAAATTTATCCGACACATAATATATTTATCATAAATTTAATATATTAGAAGGAGATAAAACTATGTATAAACGCTTAAATTCTGTAGCTTTAGGATTAATTTTAAGTTGTGGTATCATCACAACATCATCTGCCTTTGCTCAAAGCTATCACCCGACTGATGTTCAAAAACCTCGCAGTGCCACTCAACGAGTCGCAGCTTCCAAACACCGTCGTTCACATAATTTCACTGACTTCGGAAAAGAATATTCTTATTTCAAAAACCATCTCCAAGATAAATATGGCCTCAGTTATGGTTTAGATATCTCATTTATGCCGCAA
This sequence comes from Alphaproteobacteria bacterium, assembly GCA_017457005.1. GTDB lineage: Bacteria > Pseudomonadota > Alphaproteobacteria > RF32 > CAG-239 > CAZU01. The sequence goes on from JAFTII010000030.1 coordinate 70,174, forward strand.
TACGGATCTCCCAACGGCAAAAAAACCGGTTTTCAAACCTTAATCTATCCGACTGTTACTTGGGAAGCTTTCAATAACGAATACGGAACAGCTACATTCAATGCCGCTTATAACATTGCTCGCTATTCAGGACGCACAGCCCAAGATATAACTGATAGAATCGGTGCCGTTACAGGTATTAATGACTATACTTCACAATCAAATTCTTTTGATGAATTATATATGACATACCAATTTCCTGACAAGTTAAGCTGGTTAACTTTAGCTCTCGGTCAATTTCCTATTTATAATTTTGATGGCAGTGCATACGATGCCAATCAACAAGAAAACTTTATCAACTACTCTTTATCACAAAACGCCAGTTCCACTTATCCGACAGCATCCATGGGCGGATATGTTCAAATTTCTCCCAACAATAAATGGAGCTTAGCTTTGGGCGCTCAAGACGCTCACAATATTGATGGGGACGGAATCTCCACTTCTCATCTTACCGACGATGCTCATTATACATCTTTTGCCTCATTAACTTACTCTCCTACCATCAAAAACTTAGGAGACGGACAATATTCAGTATTATTGTATAATCAACCTTATGTAGATGTTCAAAAAGAGACTACCAACGGTTGGTCATTGAACATGAATCAAAATATCGGTGAAAAATTAGCTATATTCGGACGTATCAATGGCGTAACCGGTTCAACGGCTGAAATAAATCGTTCTTATGTTCTCGGAGCAGTTTATAATAATCCGTTAGATCGTAATCCTCTTGACCAAATCGGATTAGCCGTTGCCTACAATGAAATTGATGAAGATGCCGTTGGAGAAAAATTAGAACACAATGCCGAAACAATTTTAGAAGCATATTGGGCTTTGGGAATATCTAAATGGATGACCATTACTCCGGATATTCAATTTTATATAAATCCGGCGCTTAACACCAAATCTGACTATGCAACGGCTTTCACTGTTCGCGCCAGTGTTTTCTTCTGATATAATTTATTGCTTAATAGTAATAATTTTGACTTTACAAACTTTTGATTTTATAGATAATTATAACAGTTTTTAATCAATAAAATTATAAGTACACCAATGTCTAAAATTTTTACTATTACTCTAATCTGTTTTATCAGTTTATTATCGGCATGCCAAAATCAAATAAAGCCGGCTATTGTTCCGCCCCCTTCTCTTCCGTCATCCCCGACATTGGGGTTGGCTGTAATCGGGGGCGTAGAACCTTTTTACCTGCTTCCCATGCACACATCTTTTGCGGCCCGAATTGATACCGGAGCAGAATCATCTTCTATCGGTGTTGAACAACTTACTCCTTTTGAAAGAGACGGAGAAAAATGGGTTTCTTTTGTGATAGTAAACAAACACAACGGAGAAACCCATACTTTTGAAAAACGAATTGTGCGCAAAACACGCATTCGTCGCATAGACAAAGATGAACATCGTTATGTTGTAAATATGGATATAAAAATCGGTAATGAAATTATTAATGCCGAATTTTCTTTGGCAGACCGCGAAAAATTTGATTATCAAGGTCTAATTGGTCGCAATGTTATCAACAGTCGTTTTTTAATTGATTCATCTTTAGACAATACTCTTCATTAATACGGACAAAACCATGCTTAAAAAAATAGCTTCAATCCGTGGCGGATTAACATTTTTACTTATTTTGGCAATCATATATGCTATATATGGAATTTATTACAAAATTGAATATTGGGGTTTTAGTTTCAGTCCCAAACAAAATACCAATCTCTGGTCTATAGAGGCTCATATATCATTTACTCCGACCAACACCCCGATTAAAATAAATCTTACCACCCCCCGTAGTAATGATGCATTTAAAATTTTAGAAGAAAATATTATTGCTCCCGATTACAAAATAAAACGTAACAAAACAAAATCTCTGCTTACTCTTACCGCTCCGGCCAAAAATCCGGAAGACAAACAAAACTTATACTATAAAATAATGTTGTTTGATAATATTGATACTCGTGGCAAAATCAAGGCTCCCCAACCTCAAGCCCCCCAACAACCGATTTTTGACAACCAAAAATTGGCCGCAGCAAAACAAATTTTAGATTTGGCTGAAAAAATGGATGGAGACAGTGTCTCTCAAATCATATTGCTACTTAATCAAGAACCTTTGGCACCGGCAGTTCAATCCTACCTACCGGTAAAAAATACTCAACAACAAACTGTTGAAATTATCAGTGATTTATTAGCCCTAAAACAAATTCCCTCTCGTCCTGCCAGAGGCTTCAAATTGGAAGAAAGCAAAAAATCCCTATCTCCTGATTTAATGCTTGAAGCCTATATTGATGGCGTATGGAAACTCTATGATATCAGAACCGGCAAAAAAGGCCTACCTGACAACTTCATCTTATTCCAACGAGGCGGAAAATCCCTCATAGATGTCATCGGCGGAGAAGATTCTGTAATTAAGTTTTCTGTTCTTAAATCCGTTAAATCTACAATGAGTCTGGCCGGTCAACGAGCCAAACTCATGGATTCTCAAGGTTGGTTTAACTATTCTATATACAACCTCCCGTTATCTCAACAAAACACATTAAAATGGTTGTCTATTTTTCCGTTGGGAATCTTATTGATTGTACTAATGCGTAACGTTGTCGGTATCCAAACTATGGGAACTTTCACTCCGATGTTGCTTTCTATGGCTCTGGTAAAAACCGGATTTTGGGCAGGTATGGGATGTTTTTCAATTATGATTCTTTTGGGACTTATTATCCGCTCTCTGATGAATCGTTTTAACTTATTGCTTGTTCCGCGTATTTCTGCCGTAGTTATTTTTGTAATTTTAATTATGCAAGAGCTAACTGTTTTAGGCTACAGCTTAGATCTTCATATTGCTCAATCAGCAGTATTTTTTCCGATTATTATTACCGCCTGGATTATTGAAAGAGCCTCCATTACTTGGGAAGAAGAAGGCCCGCTTAACGCCGGAAAAGAAATTTTCAATTCTCTGCTCGTTGCCATAATTGTTTATTTTGTAATCAGCAGTGAATACATCCGTCATATAATGTTCGCCTTTAACGAATTAAACATTATAATATTATTTATTGTGATGTTACTCGGCACATATACCGGTTACCGTTTATTGGAACTAAAACGCTTTAGTCCGATAGTAAAGAGGTAAAATTCATGCTTAAATGGTTATCTAAATTTTGCTCTCCTCAACAATTATATGATGCCGGCGTTTTAGGAATGAATGCTCGTAATTTTCACATCATCAGTAAGCATAATCAAAGACGACTTTATCCGTTGGTTGATGACAAAGTTCAAACCAAAACTTTAGCTAATAATATCGGCATAAGCACTCCTAAATTAATCGGCAAAATAGAGCATCAATACGAAGTTAAAAATATCTTAGATATCATAAACCAATATACCGAATTTGTAATCAAACCTGCACAAGGCAGTGGCGGCAAAGGTGTCTTAGTTATTAGCGATTATCATGATGGTATTTTCACCACCGCCTCCGGTCGCAAAATCTCTTATGCCGAAGTATATCAACACATATCCAATATTCTAAGCGGATTGTATTCATTAGGTGGCAAATATGATACTGCCATCATAGAAGAACTTGTACACTTTTCTGATGTCTTCAAAGAATACAGTTACCAAGGAGTTCCTGATGTCAGGCTTATAATTTACAAAGGTTATCCGATTATGGCCATGACCAGATTACCAACTAAAGCATCCGGTGGGCGCGCCAATCTTCATCAAGGAGCCGTTGGGGTAGGCTTGAATATCCAAACCGGAAAAGCCTTACACGGTGTTCTACGTAACCAGCCGGTTACAATTCAACCTGATACCGGAGCAGATTTAATGCAAATTCAAGTTCCATATTGGCAAGAGCATTTATTAATTGGCGCTCTTGCTTATGATATGACCGGACTTGGATATTTAGGAGCTGATATTGTACTGGATGCCAATAAAGGACCTATGATGTTAGAACTTAATGCACGCCCCGGCTTAGCAATTCAGATTGCCAATGGATTTGGCTTAAAAACCAAAATCAAAGAAGTTGATAAATACTACCCTGAAAATTTGACTGCAAATGAACGTGTCAAATTTGTTTTAAATTACCGACATGCAAAATAAAAATAAATTACCTATATAAATATCATCATTAATTTTAGAAAGGATATTTTAAAATGGCAAAAGAAACTAAGCTTCTCAAATCTGAAGAAACCCCCAAATTAGGTAAAACTAACACTAAAGGAATCAAAGGATCTGAAACCAAAAAGCTTACTCAAAGCAAAACCAGAGCAAAAAAAATCAAGCACTCATATAACGTCAAAGATGCCGAGAACTCTCTTCTGCTCAAACTTAAAGATGGAGATGTTGTTATTGAAATGTTACCTGACGTTGCCCCCAACCACGTCGCTCGCATTAAAGAATTGGTAAGAGCAGAGTTTTATAACGGCTTAAAGTTTCATCGCGTTATAGACGGTTTTATGGCTCAAACCGGTTGCCCTTACGGAACCGGTACTGGTGGCAGCGGCAAAAAGCTTAAAGCCGAATTCAATCGCACCCCACATCAAAGAGGTACTGTTTCCATGGCTCGTTCCATGTTTCCGGATTCTGCCGATAGTCAATTTTTTATATGTTTTGCAGATTGTAGTTGGCTCAATGGTCAATATACCGTATGGGGGCAAGTAACCTCGGGAATGGAATTTGTAGATAACATCAAAAAAGGAACCGGATCTAACGGCGAGGTTTCTGATCCTGATGAAATTATCAGTATGAGTATAATTGCTGACTTAGCCTAAAAAAAATGCCCCTCGGGGCATTTTTTTTATTCATCATCATCATTTGTATCATCTTCATTTTTCTCAAATATCAAACGCCACAATGGTTTACGGTACATCCATAGATTAAACACTCCCAAGGCCACCGAAATCATCCCGAAGAGAAACAAAATATAATACCAATTAAGTTGGTTAGCATCCATCATCACATCTTGCCTGCTTAATCGCACAAAACCTATTGCTATTGATGTAACAATAAAAGAAAAAATAAAAGCTAAAGTCCACAGCTTATATTGTACATGCTTAGGTAGTATAAATGCTGTAATGATATACAACAACAAAAACGCAAAAAATAAATATAATTCCATAACTTTCTCCTTATCTTAAAATATTATTTTTATTAAATATAATCACACAATTTAAGATTTGGAGTATCTAAATTAAGCAAAACCCGCTCTGATTGTTTCCAATCAAAACGGGTTTCACCTTATTTTACTGCTTTTTTTATCAGACCTACAATACATAGGCTAATAAAACAGATTATAGATATAACAATTACAGTTCCGCCGCCATCAGCAGATGCATTTCTAAACAACCAAGCTAACAGCCAAATGCCTACACCAACAATTGCTATACCTATAATATATGGTAGCAACTTAAAAAAGATTACTACAAACAACAGCACCAGGGCGATAGCTGTCAGAACACAGTATCCTGTATCTACCACTACCCCTGAACCTGGTACCACAAAAGCCAAAATTATGAAAATTGCTGCTGCAATTCCCATAAATTTTGCCATGTAGTACCCAAACATACTGCTTGCATTTTTTCCTACAAGCATCGCGCCAAAAGCGATAATTATCGCTGTAATGATGCAAAACAATTTTCCCATATCTCTATGTATTTTAATTATTATCAACCTAAAAGTAAGTAAGCGCCATATTATAATACTCATAAAATCTTACCTACTTTAAACATTGAATAAAATCAAATCTATAAAGAATGGCAAAGGAACACAAAATAATATAACATAAAACTTACTTACGTTATACATTATATCATATTTTTAATAAAAGTAACAAGACAAATTTTATCTGCTTAATTCCGGCCATTTTCCGGAGGCAACTTGCTCCAAAGTCGGATTATCAAACCCAAAACGCATATTATATATCCAATAGTTCGCCATTACCCGTTCAATATAAATTCTGGTTTCTGCCGAAGGTATAGCTTCAATAAACAACAAAGCATCTTTGCCGTAACGAGTTGTTTTTTGCCATTTCAACAAATTTCCCGGTCCGGCATTATAGGCTGTCATCATATAAAACAAATTTCCATCTATAAAAGTCTTACCCAGTAAATAGCTGACATATTTTTGCCCTAATTTTAAATTATACTTCGGACGCAACAATTTAGACTTATCTTTTTTCAAATTAGCATCTTTGGTTATATGATAAGCCGTACGAGGCATTAACTGCATCAATCCACATGCTCCGGCTCCGCTTTCTGCTTCCGGCTTAAAAGACGACTCCTGTCTTACAAGTGCCAAAACCAATGCCTCCTCAACATTCCAACCATGTGTCGGCCACCATTGCGGTATCGGATAAGCAAGAGCATCATAACTCCGATTATTAGCCAAATCTTTACATTCATTTCCGGCATATATTGCTAAGGAATGTAGTCCGAATTGATTTGCGATAAAGACAACTGCTTCTCGTTGTTTATCATTCATATTCTGATACCCGAAACGCAACTCTGCTTCAGCTAATTTGGTTTGTTTTGCTTTCAGCAAAATAACCGCTCTCCGAATATGTGCAGACCGGACTAACTCATAAATAAAATCAAGCTGATTAAAATCATTCAGATAAGCAACCGCATCCCAATTATAATCCGGTAATTTGCCTAATTTATATACTGCCATAATGCCATACATCGTATGCTTATATTTAGATGCTGCTTCCAGCATTTTTTGAGCTTTTTGTTTCTGCCCTAACCTCATATATGCCCTATAAGCCCAATATCCTCCGGCAGATACCAACCATTCATCGGTATTTTTAGATACTGCTAATCTGGAAAAATATGTTGCTGCATTTTTATAATGTTTTTGTCTCCATGCTGATAATCCGGCCACCCAAGATGCCGTGCCTGATGTCCGGCGCTTTGCTGCTTTGGTTGCCCACTGCCAAGCCAGTTTATCATATCCGTCAACAAAATATTTTTGCGCTAAGATAGCTGCCAAGTCATCCCAATTTTTATTTGGCAATATTTTGCGTAATTTTGGTTGTTCCAGTATCAACCTTGCGCGTTTTGTTTTTCCTTGTCTTATGGCCTTTTTAAAAGCAGTAACCTGATTACGCAAATATTTTTTGGTCTGAACATCAAACTTACGCTGTTTGGTAAAAACTCCACCATATATTTCAGGAGAATTCAACCCATCTTCATTACCTTTATTTTTACGAACTGCCAACTTAAATATACGTTCTGCTTGGGCATGATCACTGTATTTTTCCAACCATTGCTTAAGTTCGTCCAACGTACTTTGATATTGAGGATGCAAATACTTTGCAGCAAGAACCGTTCCCAATAATATATGATTACTCAAATCATCAACCAGTTCATCGGCTTTTTCAAAATCAGCATTATCTATATGACGAAAAATCTTTTTATATAAATAAACATCATCATTATCTACCAATAAATATTTCAATATATAATCATTAGCCGTATCATCTAATATTTGCACATTATCAGCTTTGCTTTCTGTAGCCAAAAGCAATAAAAAAACAACCCCGATAAAACGAATAAACTTAACCATTTACTTAATAGCTTTTAGCCATACAATAGAGTTAGCACAATCTACGGCACTCATTCCACGCACACGGCACCTGTTTACAACAATATTAGGCATTTTATCCATTGAATAGCACCCGTCTCCCATTAATGTATAGTCCATATATGTAGGAGTATTAGGCATTACGTTAGAAAAAGATAATGTTGTTGTCATATCCGGCCACACTAATTTAACATCAAGTTGACTAATCTTCTTATCCAAATTAGCCAAGACAACAAACCTGACATCACACACGGTCATATTCTTCATTAACGAAGAAATTCTAAAATTTTCTGCATACAAAAATATTTTTTCGGCTCTACGAGATCTTCCGTCATTGTTAATTTCAACCACAACGGAATGTCCTCTGTCTGTACCATCAGCAGTTTTTTTATCCAAAACATTTAATCCGCCCATAGGCATAAAAACGTTATTTTCTACCCATTTGCGCTGAAGTTCCAAGTTTTCTTCAGTTATATTTTTTTCTATATCTTTATCAGTTAACAACTTAGAAGAAACTGCGCCGGAATTATTGTTTATTGCAGTTTCTTCTCTCTCAGCAAATGATTGAGCATTTACATTTTGCCCCATAACAAACGAAACAATCAACAAAAAAGCAAAGATTATTTGCTTAATCATTAAACTACTCCTTAGATTTTTTTGTATTAGGCATATTATCAATCAGAGATTTTGAAACATCATTTAATACATTTTCAACTTCACCGTAAAGAACATCAACATTATTTTTTTGATCTTCCAACTGTTTATTTTCTTGTTGTTGAATATCATCTAAAGAAATTTCTTTAAAATCATAATAATATTCGGCAGATTTAGGACCGATAAAACGGAAAGCATCCTTACAATCATTTTTATCTACTGCTTTTTTATTATTTTGATTTGTAGTCATCGTACAATTTTGCACAACCGTCTCAACATTATTAAGCAACAAAAAACATCTGTCAGTAACGATTTTAGACTTAAGCGTAACCTGCTGATTCGGTTTCAAAGGAGGTAAGCGCAAATTTAACACAACATCACGAGTGTTATAAGTAGCGGTATTATATCTGGGACTGGTCTTTCTTGTTGAACGACGAGTTTCTCTTTCATTACGTTCTTCCTGATTTATAGCTTCAGCAACAACTTCATCAGGCCAAATTAAATTAAGAGAAGTATTTGAAAGTTCTGCTTCCGTACGATTAAAAAATGTTGCTCCCAATTCACAAGAAACAACTCTTCCGTCAGCATCTTTTACCGGAACAACATCATGTATCTTAAAAATAATCGCATCATCGGCAGCATGTGCAAAATTTAAACAAGATGCCATTCCCATAGCTAAACAACTTATAAATAATTTGTGGTTCTTTTTCATTTGCCTTCCCTTTAATTAAAAAGTTAAATCTTTTAACAATAATTATATTTTATACAATACCAAAAAATAGTAAATCTTTTAATAATGTTCTGCACTGTTTTCGTCATTTATGGCTTTTTTCAACCGTAAAATATCATTCCAAGCTTTAGCTTTTTGCCCTGCTGAACGCAATAAATATGCCGGATGAAAACTGGCCAACACTTTTGCTTTTTTGCCATTAGTTTTTTGATACTCAAACCAATGTCCTCTCATTTTAGATATTGTCTCAGCCACATCAAGCAGAGAATTCGCTGCACTTCCTCCCAAAATAAAGATAAAATCAGGATCAACCAAATCAATTTGTTTTTTCAAAAAAGGCAAACAAACCGCAACTTCAGAGTCCAGAGGAGTTCTGTTTCCGGGAGGTCTCCAGGGTAAAACATTGCAAATATAATATTGTTGCCGAGAATACCCTATAGCCGCCATCATTTTATCTAATAATTGTCCTGATCTTCCGACAAAAGGAACACCTTCTCTATCCTCATCAGCCCCCGGAGCTTCACCGATAAGCAACAATTTTGCCTGAGGATTTCCGTCACCGAATACTGTCTTTGATGCCGTATGTTTCAATGCGCATCCTTCAAACTGCTCCACAACCGCTTTTAGTTCTTCCAATGTTGACACATTTTCACAAACATCAAGCGCACTTTTACAAGCACCGCTTACGTTATGAGCCAAATCATTTATTGCCGGACGCAAAATAGAAGCATTTTGTTTGACTGTTTCATGTTTAGGTTCATTTTTGCCGATATCAAAAGGAATATCACCGCAAGTTTCTTCCACTCCGGCCCAAATATACCACTCTAAAATATCCTTCGGATTCACATTTTCAGTCATCATAAATCTAAAATTAGTAGATTTCTATCATTTTGCAAGATAAAACATTAATTTACACAGTTTTTATAATTATATTAAAAGCCTATTGTATGATTTAAAAAAAAGAATAATATAGCAATGTTTTATTTTAGGAATTTATGATGAATAAATTAAAATGGATATCGTTTGCATTACTATGTACCGCAACAATAATTTTTGTTGCCTGTTCTTCTGCACCCGAAAAAATCCGACCAACAGCTTCTACCGTCACAGAATCACCTTCCGTAAACAAAGCTTATGGCGCATATTTGGCCGGAAGAGTTGCCCACATTCGCAAAGATTTTGATAAAGCATCAGATTACTATATCAACTCATTATCACAAGATTCCGATAATAAAGAGCTTATTAACAATTTATACCTGCTTTTAGTATCACAGATTCGCATTGATGAAGCCGCAATTTATGCAGAAAAAAACATCCTAAACGGTAATAAAGATAATTTTTCATACACTGTTATTGCTACAAAACACCTACACGACAAACAATACCAAAAAAGTATTGCCGAAATAAGCAAATTTAATAATCCGGCATATTCTTCATTCATTGGTCCATTGCTCAATGCTTGGAACTATGTCGGTCTCAATCAACCGGATAAAGCTCTAAAATCACTGGATATTCTAAAAAAAGAAGCAGGATTTAACGGAATATACTATTTTCATACCGGTCTGATTAATGACTACTTTAATCGCACACAAGAAGCTCAAACCGCATACGAAGCCCTTATTAACGAAGAAGCGGTTGAACTATCCTTACGTTCTCTTGAAGTAATCAGTAATTTTTATCTTCGTACGGCACAACCGGAAAAAGCTCAATCTATACTTAGCGGGATTAGTACCGAAAAAAATTCTTCGGATATTTTAGCAGAACTATCATCACAAATCAGATCCCACGCTTCCGCACCTGAACGTATTATATCTTCTCCTCAAGAAGGTGCTGCTGAAGCTTTATTTTCTATCGCAGCTACTTTCAGGTATGATGATATAATTGATATTGCTCACATGTTTACTGCTTTGGCAATTTACCAAAATCCTAATTATGATTTAGCCAAACTCCTTCTTGCCGATATACTTGAAAATCGCAATATGTATAATGAAGCAAATGATGTTTATGATAGTATCAAAGAAAATTCACCTGCTTACTATTCGGCACAACTGAAAATGGCTCACAATCTCATCAAACAACAAGATTATGACCGTGCTGAAATTTTACTCAAATCTTTAGCCTTAGATTATAATAAGCCTCAAGTATATATTGACTTAGGCGATGTTCTTCGCTTCAAAGATGACTATAAAGAAGCTATAAAATATTACCAAACTGCTATTAATCAAAATCCCGATTCTGAAAATCTTTGGGTTCTTTATTATGCAATGGGCATATCTTTTGAACAAAATAATAACTGGCAAGAAGCCGAAAAAGCATTGTTAAAAGCTTTAGAACTTTATCCTGACCACCCTTTGGTACTTAATTACTTAGGCTATACTTGGTTAAAGCAAAAACAAAACATCAATCAAGCTTTTAGCATGATAATAAATGCCTATGTTCAATCTCCTAACAATGTTAATATTACCGATAGTTTAGGATGGGCTTTATATAATCTCGGCTATTATGGTATGGCAGAAAAATATCTGGAAAAAGCATTACAAGATGCTCCTGCCAATCCGGTAATATGCGACCATTTAGGTGATGTTTATTGGTTTACCGGACGACGTAACGAAGCTCGTTTCAAGTGGCAACAAGCACTTGATCTTAAGGATGAAAGCGGAGAAATTAACCGTAAAGATATCAAAAACAAACTCAAAAACGGAATCACTGCTCATCCTGAATTAAATTATGACAAAGACAAAATAACCGAACAACTAAAATTAATAACTCAAAAAATAACGGCTAAAGAATAATTCTTTAGCCGTTGATTTTTAAGAAGCTTTTTTATTCAATATAAATTTAGGTTCTTTTTTATCATTAATAACATGTTCATCAATAATAATTTCCCCTACTCCTTGTCTATCCGGAATATCATACATCAAATCTAATAAAGTATCTTCCATTATGGCGCGCAAACCGCGAGCTCCGGTTTTACGTTCAATTGCTTTTTTGGCAATTGCAGATAATGCCTTTTCCGTAAACGTAAGCTTCACGCCTTCAACTTCAAACATACAAGCATACTGTTTAACCAGCGCATTTTTAGGCTCTGTCAAAACTCTAACCAAAGCTTCTTCATTCAGATCACCTAAAGTTGCTATAATCGGTAACCTGCCCACAAACTCAGGTATCAAACCGAACTTCAATAAATCTTCAGGTTGAACATCTTTAATGATTTCGCCTATTCCCCGTTCTTCTTTTGTAGCAACTTTTGCTCCAAAGCCAATAGAAGTTTCTTTTCCTCTCCTGCTTACAATTTTCTCCAGTCCGGCAAAAGCACCACCACAAATAAACAATATATTTGTAGTATCAACATGCAAAAACTCTTGTTGAGGATGCTTACGCCCACCTTGTGGAGGAACATTTGCTACCGTACCCTCAATAATTTTTAATAATGCTTGTTGCACTCCCTCGCCGGATACATCTCTGGTTATTGAGGGTCCGTCAGTCTTACGAGTAATTTTATCAATTTCATCAATATACACAATTCCTCGTTGTGCTTTTTCAATATCATAATTTGCATTCTGAACTAGCTTGAGAATAATGTTTTCCACATCTTCTCCGACATAACCTGCTTCGGTTAAAGTTGTTGCATCGGCAATGGCAAACGGCACATCAAGTATTTTAGCCAATGTTTGAGCAAGCAAATTCTTACCGCTACCGGTAGAACCGATTAAAATTACATTAGATTTGGCAATTTCTACATCTTTATTTGTTTTTTTGGAATTCAATCGTTTATAATGATTATAAACAGCAACCGCCAAAACTTTTTTTGCCATATCCTGTCCGATGACATATTGATCTAAAAATTCTTTAATTTTAGATGGAGACGGAAGAGCTTCTCCAATTATATCTGCATTTTCATTTTTTTGTTCTTCTGCCATTTCATCGGCAACAATATTTATACAAACATCTATACATTCATCACAAATATATACCCCTCTACCGGCAATCAATTTTTTTACTTCATTTTGACTTTTACCGCAAAAAGAGCAATGCAACAATGTTTCCTGATTATTTTTTTTATCACTCATTCTGTTGCTCCTATTTCAATATTTCATTCCTTGAAGAAACGATATGATCAATCAAACCGAATTTTTTAGCTTCTTCCGGTGTCATAAAATTGTCTCTTTCCATAGCTTTTTCAATTACCGAAAGTTTTTGTCCTGTTTTATCTGCATATATTTTATTCAAACGTTTTTTCATATTTAAAATCAAACGTGTTCTTATCTCCATATCGGTAGCTTGTCCCTGAAAACCACCTGAAGGTTGATGTATCATAATTTGAGAATTAGGCAAAGCAAAACGTTTTCCTTTAGCGCCGGCAGTCAACAACAATGATCCCATAGAACATGCTTGGCCGATACACAATGTATTCACATCACAACTGATATATTGCATTGTATCAAACATTGCCATTCCGGCGGTTACACTTCCTCCCGGAGAATTAATATACAGAAAAATATCTTTTTTAGGATTCTCAGATTCTAAAAACAACAATTGAGCGCACACCAAAGATGATACTTCATCATTAACCTCTCCCGTAAGAAAAATAATTCTTTCTTTTAAAAGTCTGGAATATATATCAAAAGATCTTTCACCCTTTGATGTTTGTTCAATAACCATTGGTACTAAAGTACCATCATATATTTCATGTTCTCTATAATTAACCATTGTCTTTTCCTAATATTAATCACTACATTGCAGTATAAGACAATATATTCAATAAAGAGTTAAAAAAAAAGTCTTTTATATTACTTTTGTTTTATTTGGACGGGATTATAGCGAAGATAATTAAAGCGTCGTGCTTCATATCTGCTTTTGCGCTGTGAATCCAATACAAAACCTACCAACAGACATAACCCGAAACAAATCATTAACCCCATTGCTAATACGGACCTCGGCAACCAAGGAACCGTTCCGGTCTGGAAATAATGAACAATTACCGGCAATCCCAAACTTAAAGAAGATAAAAAGAACAATATGGATATTATACTGAAAAACAATAGCGGTCTTTCATCTTTTACTAAATTTACTATCATTTTTAATATTCTAAAACCATCTTTAAATGTAGATAATTTACTGACTGAACCTTCAGGTCTTGCAAAATAATCCGTATCAACCTCCATCATGGGAATTTTTGTTGATAAAGTATGAATTGTCAGCTCTGTCTCTATTTCAAATCCGCCTGATATTGCAGGAAAAGTTTTAACAAAACGCCTGCTAAACACCCTAAAACCCGACAACATATCGTTTAATTTATGTTTGAAAAAACACTGCACCAATTTGGTAAGCATAACATTACCCCATTTATGCCCCACTCTATAAGCCGATAAATCTACTTCTTTTCTGGCTCCGATTACCATATCCAAATTATTATCCAAAAGAGTTTTAATCAGCAACGGTGTTTTAGCAATATCATAAGTTTTATCTCCATCACTCATAACATAAACATCAGCATCAATATCTGCAAACATTCTTCTTACAACATTTCCTTTACCCTGCATTTTTTCACTTCGTACAATTGCACCGGCAAACTTTGCATTTTTACAGGTATCATCTGTAGAATTATTATCATAAACAAATATGTCTGCCTGCGGTAAAACACATTTGAATTCATTTACTACTCCGGCAATTGCCAAACCTTCATTATAACAAGGAATTATCACTGCAATTTTAATATTTTCCATCAGTAGTTTCTCCCTTTAAAAACTGTTTTTTCCAATTCTTTCGGAACACACAATATCCAGTCATAAATATTATTTATTACTAAATGGCAATTCATCCCCTCATTCTTAGCCATCTTATATGGTAAATTTGCAATATGAACAGCCTCAGATAGAACTATCAGTTTTGCCTTTGGTCCATTATGCTCATTAATTATCCTATTTTTCAACTCCATCCATTTTCCTTTATCAAAAATCTTTCCCTCATGACCGGCATCAATGTACATATTAATTCCACGCACTTCAGATTTTTGATTAAGCTCCGGCAAAATCGCCGCTGACGGCAAACCATACATTTGCAACAAAGTATTGTTCGGTAGCTCAATATCTTCTATATCCACATATTTTTTATAATTACCGTATTTTTCAAAATAAGGCATATCATCTTTCAATTCTGGCCAAACATCAGTATAAAATTTTATTAAATGACTATATTTATCATTTTTTTTACCCCAAAAATCACTATAATACGGTGTAGAAAGCAGTGAGTAAAAAACCAATACCAAACCGCAACCGTAAAATATAAATTTAATATTACCGTTTTTAGGATACAAAAACGTGGCAACTTGAATAATGATTATTGCACTTAACATCAAAAATTGCACAGAATAACGTTGAATTGAAAAAGCAATCAACCAAACTATATATGAAACCAGCCAAAGCCCCCAAAGAAAAACATCTTCTTTTTTAAAAGAAATTTTCGTTTTATTTTTGATAATTCTAAATCCGCCAAATAATATAAATCCTCCAACCACAAAGGACATAATAATATTTCTGAAATCCATAATTACCGATTGCCCTTCGCTCGGTAATTTGTCCAGTAACAAATAAAACGGATAAAAAATATACCCCCAAATATCTTTGGGTAAAAATATGGTATCTCTATAACTCCGGATATCAAACCAATCAGACTTAAACAAATTGTTAAGTAACGGAAACAAAGGATTTCCGAAGGTATCCCACAACCGCCACATCCATACGCCGTATGTTAGTAAAAAGCCAACTGCCCCGCTTAAAACAAATACCCCCATAACCTTATAAAAAGGCTTAAAATAGCGATAACAAAATAACATTGTTATACCCACGGACACACAATAAGTTGCAGCTGTAAGCTTTAATCCGGCCGCAGCCCCCAAACAAATACCTGCCCATCCGAAATTTATCAATTTTAACGGTGCTGGATTTTTAAGTTCTTTGATTATCAAATAATACCCGCCGCTAACCATAAGCACCGTTATCATTTCATTGGTAGTAGATCCTATCTGCATAAAAAACGGCCAAGAAGTTATACCTACCAACCATGCTGCAGATATTTGCACTTTACCGAGTAGTGATTTTGCATCAAAAAACAAACAGATTAACTTAAAGAATACAAATGCTGCAGCTCCACTCCACAACCCCTGTACAAATATAATAAAATTCGGAAAATTATTAAAATATTTAATCAATACATATAAAGGAATATCTGCTAACGGATTAAAAAAAGTATTAATTCCACCGGGAGCAACATCATACATCCAACGATTATTAAAAAAAGCCCATGGATTATAATAATGATAATTAGCTAAATCCCATAATAGATCATAACGTAAAAATAAACTTGCCACTCCACCTGCCAATAAAAACAGCAATAGTTGTACAGACAAATATTTAATCTGATTACCGTTCATTATCAATCTCCTGATTTTATCTTAGGTAAAGTTTATAAGATTGCAATTTTTTTCACATTTTAATCCAACAAAAAAAGCCGTTTTTTTCAAAACGGCTTTTCTGATTAAAACAAGCTAAGCTGATTTTTTAGCAGTTTTCTTTGTTGCTTTTTTTTCTTCATTAAAGTTATACAATTCTTCAACGCTGACTGTTTTTTCTGCAACATCTGCTTTACTGATAATATAATCAACAATCTTTTCCTCAAAAATAGGAGCTTTTAAAGCTTCAACA
The DNA here is from genome assembly GCA_017457005.1 of Alphaproteobacteria bacterium. Taxonomy (GTDB): domain Bacteria; phylum Pseudomonadota; class Alphaproteobacteria; order RF32; family CAG-239; genus CAZU01. The sequence continues at coordinate 86,875 of JAFTII010000030.1, forward strand.
GCTGATTTATTTTTCAGATAGTAGTCCAAAACAGCTTTTTCCTGTCCCGGATATTTTTTTGCTTCATTCATAATTGCAGCGTTAATATCTTCCGGCTTGATAGAAATTTTAGCATCCTGACCTACTTCAGAGAGCAACAAACCGAGTTTAACTCTACGCAAAGCAATATCTTTGTATTCCTTCAATAACTCATCTTCAGACTTTTCTTTTTCTGAAGCATCTAATTGATTATATTTTTTAGCTTGCTCATACTGCTCTACGATAGATTTATACTCCGCATCAACTAAAGATACCGGGGATTCAAATTTATATTCACTATCCAACACATCTAACAATTGACGTTTAATTTTCATTTTAGAAGCATTTTCATAATCAGATTTAATTCTTGTTTTTATATCTTCTTTAAGAGCTTCTAAACTTTTTGCACCTACAGATTTTGCAAATTCATCATTAAGTTCAACTTTTTTGGGTTCACGAACTTCTTTAACTTCAACTGCAAAAACAGCATCTTTACCGGCCAAATCTTTTGCATGATAAGTATCGGGAAATTTAACATTAACATCAACTTTAGAACCTGCTTCTGTTCCGATTAACTGATCTTCAAAACCGGGAATAAATGATCCTGAACCGAGTTCCAAAGGATAGTTATTACCTTTTCCGCCCTGAAATTCAACTCCGTCAACTGATCCGACAAAATCTATCATAACCACATCGCCTTTAACAGCTTTTTTGCCTTCAGCCACAACTGTCTCTTTATGTGATTCCGAAATATATTTCAAAGCTTTTTCAACTTCTTCTGCCGGAACTTCTGCTACTAATTTTTCTAACTTAAGCTTAGAAAAATCGCCTAATTTAATTTCCGGTAAATTCTCTAAATTAACCTCAAATTCTAAATCCTTACCGTCAGCAAAAGAAGTTATTTTAACTTCCGGCTGCATTGCCGGACGTAATTTTTCAGACTTTACGACTTCGGCTGTTCCGGCACGAACTGTTTCATCCACAACTTCTCCGATTACACTATCATGATATTTTTTCTTTAACATTTCAAACGGTGCTTTTCCGGCACGGAATCCCGGAAGTTTAACGGTTTTAGATATTTGTTTGATTTTTGCATCAACTTTAGCAGCAAAATCTGCAGCAGGAACAACAACTTTATATTCTTTCTTCAGTCCCTCGGATTTAGTCTCGGTTATATTCATTATACTTCACTCTGTTAAAATAAATTAAACAAAAAAAATTTCAGACATCAAAAAAATGGTGCGGATGGGGAGACTCGAACTCCCAAACCTTACGGCACCAGAACCTAAATCTGGCGTGTCTACCAATTTCACCACATCCGCGAATGTCTTAAAATTCGGTTAATTGCAAAGCATACTACATAAATCTGCGAATAAATCAAGTACAAATTAACAGTGCAAACAAAATTATTGTAATATAAATGAATATTTTATAAGATATAACCAAATTAAAAACTAATAATTGGCATTTTTCAGGAGTAAACCATTGTTTTCAGCTAAATTTAGAAGCATCTTGCTTTGCGGTGTCGCAACTGTCCTAATATCCGGTTGCGGGATCATTCCCTCTGATAATACAACATCAAAATCCGGATGGTTAGCCGGTTTATACATCAAAGATGGTAATACTGAAGCCGCAGAAGCAACAGTTCTCTATTCACAAGGCAAATTTAAAGAAGCTTTAGAACTTTGCGATAAATCTTTAAATCACAATCCGCGTAATCAACAAGCCCTTTTAGTTGGCGCCTTAACTGCCGAAAAACTTGGTCGTTATAATCGCGCTCGCCAATATTATGAAGATTTAATCATCATTGACGGAACAGACACCTCCGTTTTGGGCAGCAAATCCGGTACACCCGAAAAAATATCAAGAATTGCCAATCAACGCTTACGCTCTATTTCTATCAAACAAAGCAAATTAGTAATTGAGAATAATAAATTTGATATTTCACCCGAAGCTGCCAAAAACCAAAACAAAAACACCATTAACAAAGCCTTGCGCCAAAAAAGTGTAGCCAAATCCAAACCCGCCCCTTCTGCCGACAGCCTGTTTACCGCCTCAGAACAAAATGCTATTTCTCGTTTCTTAGTACTAAAAGAAATGGCAGAAAATGACTATATCAGTAAAGAAGAATTTTTAACTCGCCGCAATGCAAATATCGGTGCTTTATTACCTCTTACCAAAAAGACTCCCGGAGTTGACGTATATCGTCCGGTTCCTTCTCCCGATTTAATTATTGAACGTATAACAATCTTAAAAGAAGGTGTTGAAACCCGAGCCGTTACTCCACGAGAATTTGCTGCCGAACGCGAACTTATTGTAGAGGCTTTAATGCAACCCAATCCTCGAGAACGCAGCAAACCTAAAGCTCCATCCAAAAACATCTTAAGCGCCGCTAAAGATATTCGTAAACTTGAAGCTCTTTATGACCTTAACTTAATTACTTCAGCAGAAAAATCTGCTGAAAAAGCAGCTATTGAAAAATATTTGGGCATAAATAAAAATCCGCAACCGCAACAGATTCAACCTCAGATTAATACCCCATCTCAAGCAGTTCCGCAAAGCAATGAAGCTCAAGCTGCTCCGGTCGGTATTGTAGAGGTAAAGACAACCGTAGAAGAAGTACCGATACCTCTAAAACAAAAAGTTGATACCGTTACCCAAAATGATAACTCGGTTGCATTAGTAACCACTACTCAAAATGTTGCTCAACCTCAACCGCAAAACATTGTTCCGGCAGTAAGCTCGCCTTTCTAAGGAATAATAATAAGTATTATTGAAATCTCCTAATTGTTGATTAGGTATAAAACAGCTCTAAACAGCTTGCTACTTTTATATCAACTTCAACATTAGGAGATTTTTATTATGACACAAGGCGTTCGTTATCCTACTTTTGCTTTTATAACCGGTGGCTCAGGTCAATCAGATGACGGTATTCCCCCTCAACCGTTTGAAACTTTTTGTTATGATTCCGCTCTTTTAGAAGCAAGAATTGAAAATTTCAACATTGTGCCTTACACATCCGTTTTGCCCAAAGAATTATACGGCAAAATTATTCCGATAAACGATAAAATTGTCAGCCAATTTAAACATGGCGCCGTCTTAGAAGTAATTATGGCCGGTAATGGAGCCAGAAGCAGTGAACATAAAGCCATTGCAACCGGTGTTGGTATTTGCTGGGGAAAAGACAGTAAAGGAGAACTCATCGGCGGTTGGGCTGCTGAATACGTTGAATATTTTGACACCTTCATTGATGATGATATAGCTAAAGGTCATGCTCAAATGTGGCTAAACAAATCGCTTAATCATGAATTAATGCTGCGCGGTGTAGAAAAACACTCTGAATTTCAAATGTGGCACAACTATATTAACATCACACAAGAGTTTGGTTACTGCTTAACAGCTCTAGGTTTCTTAAACTTTGAATACGCTGCACCGGCACAGGCTTAATTTCGTAGCATAAAGGCTCGGGATATATATTCCGAGCCTCTGGTTTTACATTCAATAAAAAAGGAATAAAAATCATGAAGCCGTCTAAAGCAAATAAATCAATATCAACCTCCCAACCATCAAATAAAAAACTGGATGTAATGGCTCTTGCTGCTATTGTAATCAGTTCCATGATTGGCGGAGGCATTTACAGTTTGCCGCAAAACATGGCTGCCGGAGCCTCAGCCGGCGCAGTTTTTATAGCTTGGCTTATAACCGGATTAGGAATTTTTTTCATTGCCCGTACCTTTTCAATTCTTTCTATGGCCAAACCTGATCTGACTACCGGAATATACTCTTATAGCCGAGCCGGATTTGGTTCATACGCCGGCTTTACTATCGGATGGTCATATTGGTTATGTCAAGTATGCGGTAACGTTGGCTATGCCGTAATTACCATGGATGCCTTAAATTACTTTTTCCCCCCATATTTTGAAGGCGGCAACACCATTGCTTCTATTATTGGAGGGTCTCTGATTATTTGGGGATTTAACTATTTAGTATTACGTGGTGTTCATCAGGCCAGTATTGTCAACACTATCGGAACTATCGTAAAAATCGTACCTTTAGTTTTATTCATATTAATCATGATGTTAGTCTTCCATCTTGATAAATTTGATTTGGATTTTTGGGGTAACGCCATTGCAACTAAAGCCAAAATCGGAGGCTTAAGTACTCAAATAAAAAGTACCATGCTTGTAACCCTTTGGGCATTTATCGGTATTGAAGGTGCCGTTGTTATGTCCAACCGTGCCAAAAGTTCATCTGATGTCGGCAAAGCAACGATTCTCGGATTTTCCGGATGTTTGATTATTTACTTATTGTTATCATTACTTCCTTTTGGATACATGAATCAAGAGCAACTTGCTAAAATTGCCAATCCGTCAACCGCCGGCATTTTACAAGAAATTGTCGGTCCTTGGGGAGCTTGGCTAATGAATATCGGATTACTGGTATCAGTACTTACCAGCTGGTTGGCTTGGACAATGGTAACCGCTCAAATACCGCAAGCTGCTGCTGAAGATGGAACTTTCCCAAAAGCCTTTGCTAAAGAAAATAAAAACGGATCCCCTTCAGTATCACTATATATTACCAGTTTAGCCATGCAATTATTCTTGCTTTTGGTATATTTCTCCAATAACGCTTGGAATACAATGCTTTCCATTACCAGTGTTATGGTATTGCCTGCATATTTTGCTTCTTGCGCTTACCTTTGGAAAATTTGTGAAGATGGCGAATACCCCACCACAATCTATTTCAAACGCTCAACCGCACTGATAACCTCTATCATCGGTTCTGTTTATGCCTTATGGCTTATTTATGCTGCCGGTTTAAATTACTTATTAATGGCAGCCGTAATTATTGCGCTTGGAATTCCGGTTTATGTATGGGCCAGAAAGCAACATACCCCTAAAGCTTGTGCATTTAGTGGCAGAGAACGATTCCTTGCTTGCGCACTGCTATTAATCGCAATTTTTGCAATTTATGCCTTTGCTCGCGGCATAATCAGCATTTAAAATTATTATTTTCCATCAAAAAGAGGCTGAAAGCCTCTTTTTTTTGTCCATCACATAAAAATAATGCTTGATTTTTGACAAAAATTGATATAAAAAGATATCAGAAATAAAATTATTGTTAAACAATTAAACCCAAAACATTATGAAAAAGATGCAAAATTTAGGATGGATACTTTCCATCGTAGCCTTCATCACAGCTTGTTTTTGTACAGGACTGGACTATATCAATGATGGTAAAATGAACAACCTTTCCCTTCTCCGTTGGCTAACCTACCCAACTCTTGTAGTATTATGTTTCTTAACATTGAGCCAAGGAATCATTAAAACCATAAATATCATTGATACACACTACAAAACACCTCCAATCGGCACTAAACCTGGTACAGCTCCTTTATGGAAATTATTTGTACTTATAATGCTTATTGCAGGTTGCTGTTGGCTCTGTATTTATCTCGGCAAGCATATATGGTGCTTTAGAGATGCGGTAATATATTTGGAGACTTTCCTGATATGTTTTTCAGCCCTCTACATACTAACCAAACACTAATTCTTGACAAAGGCGCTGATGAGAATCACCGCCTTTTTTTATTCACTCTTCGTCCACCACGCTCAATAAAGATTTGACACCTCATTTTTAATATGCTATTCTGTAATTAAACAATTACAAGGATAGGATAATGTTCAAGCTCGGAGTAATATTATTAGCTTTGCTGGTGCAGATAAATTCTGCATTAGCCAAAGTTTGGTTATTACCGGATTATCAGCGCAAACAGATTTATTCGCACCGTATTAATGGCGAAGATAAAGAACGTCCCAACAATGGCGG
>JAFTII010000031.1 GCA_017457005.1 Alphaproteobacteria bacterium
AAGCATTTTGCCGATGATATTACCGTTGAAATCTCTCACTGTTCCGTCAGGATCAACATAACCAATCACATTGCCATCTTTGTCATAAGCTAATCTGTGTTTGGATGGTAAACTTATTTCTTGTCCGGCTTTGCCGATGACCTTTCCGTCCTTATCTACGATAGTGCCATCTTCAAGCATTTTACCTGCGACGGTTCCGTTAAAATCTCTTACCGTTCCGTCAGGATCAACATAACCAATCACATTACCATCTTTATCATAAGCTAAACTAACCTTTTGTTTTCCAACTTTACCTGCAGGTGTATCAAGACGAACAACATTGCCGTTTGCATCTATTTGTCCGACTACATTACCATTCTTGTCAACAACCGAACCATCCGGCATAACCACGCCAATGATATTACCTTTTTCATCTACTGCTACTCGTCCGGATTTGCTGACTTTTCCAATTACCCTTCCCTCAGTATCCACGGCCAAACCACTGTCATTTACACGACCAATTACATTTCCGTCATTATCTATAACCGTACCATCTGCCAATACTCGGCCAATCAGCTTCCCCTTATCATCATATACCAGCCCGGTATCTACAACTTTTCCTACGACCTCGCCGTCTAGATCCACAACAGTTCCATCAGGTAAAACTTTGCCGATAACATTGCCATCACTATCTACGACATTTCCATCAGGTTTTGCATATCCGATAACATTACCGTAATTATCATATACAACTTGACGGTTTTCCGCTACACCAATTATGTTTCCCTTATCATCTATAATTAATCCGTTAGAATCTACTTTGCCGATAACATTACCATTAGTGTCACGAACAAACCCGTCTTCATCTATGTCACCTATAACTTTTCCGTCCGGTCCTATTGCCTTACGAACATTATGGCTGATTTTTTTGGTAGGAGCTGAAGCAGAAGTATCCTCACAAATAGTACAATCTTCTTTAGTCACAGCAGATCCGGTTACCGGTACTTTTGCAGATTTAACATTTGCTTGCCCCAAGCTAAGCTCGTACCACGAAACAATAAAATTATTTTGAACATTGCCGGCAATAACAGGCGCCCAATTCATTGTAATATGGCAAGTTTGGTTTCCACTCAAAGTTTTATCATTACAGCTATTATTAAATGTAAAACCATCTGCCGGCGGTTCTGCTAATTCAACATTGACTATCTTTACAGCAACCTTGCCGTTAGTACCCAACGTAAGCACATTTTTGGCATCTGTCCCCAAAACAACCTCTCCCATGGGAACAGGATTAGGCGTGGTTGTGAGAGGTATTTCGCCTTCAATGGTAGAAAATTCAATATTTTGTGCAAGTGGTGAAGCAGGATCTATATTTAACACATCTGCATTGTCATTAAAAACCGGAGCTACATACTCATTATCTGGTCTTTTACTTTTGATAAGCAAAAAAATACCAAAAATAAAAATCATTAATGAAACAAGACCAATCGTCAAAATAATACGATTAGTCTTTTTTACATATTGTTCAGAATGTGTTATATTTTCTTTTGCCATAGCTGTTTATCACTGAGTTCTAACCACACTGCAAAATACACCATTACGCCCTAAAGTACCACAAACTTTATCTCCCTCAGACAACGAATCTAATTTACCGACACGTAAGTGGAACAACTCTTTCCCTTGTCCGTCAGCAGGGGCATCTACAGAAAAGAACGGCTCATATTTGCCCAATTCATCAGGGTACTGAACTGTCAGCTTATCCCACAACTTTTCAAGATTAGCAACATTATCATCTGTGCCCAGCTCAATTGAAATGTTAGAAGTATCTTCATCCGTAAAACCTGCACCATAGCCATATTCCGTCAGATACGCCCTAGACGAAGGAGTTGCTGAATTCTTATTGGTTATCCTTTGCATTTTAGAGTAGTCAAAATTGGGGATACCGCCATTACGTCCAACTCCACTTGTTGCATATTGCGGAACAATAACTTCTCCCCCACCAACAGAGAATTCTTTTTCGCCAACAACTTGCGGGTATCCGGCAAAGGAATTAGCTTTAGCACTTACCAGTGGTGTTTGCCCACCACCGGCATTTCCTTTTTGCATATCAGGATACGGAGGGGGAACATCCCAACTTGGAGGCAAGAAGTCTCTTGAATCAATTCCGTATTCTAATCCGGCATCATCAGCACGACGCAGTTTTATGCAAATAATGCGTTTACCGTTACGTAAAACCAAATCGCCGACACCTTCAACAATAATCAGACGATTATCAGGTCCTTTGGTGCGGAAACCGACAGGCACTTCCACTCGCTCAACGATCATGGAGACAACAGGACGCTGCATCATGTTTAATGACTTCTTTCCTAAATCAATATATGTAAAGATATCATCTCTCCATACACGTTCAGGAGCTATAACCACATCATCAGGGTTTGGAACATAAACCTCTAAGTCAAATCTAAACTTAGAAGGGTCTAAGGGGATACTCTTCAACCAATCGCTTTGTTGAAAACGACGTGTGTAATTAGCATCAACAGACTTTCCGCCAGAATTTACCCCTCCGGTATGAGCGCCCAATACCCCTCCGGATGCAGATCCGAAGTTTCCGTTTGCTCGCCCCTCATCATCTTTTATAACATCAATATCAATAATGGAGTTTGTCAAACGTTCGGTATTTACAGCTTCACTCTTAACATAAAATACATAACGATTTCCGGAACGTCCGAATACGATAATATTTGTATCTACCCCGACATTAGCGCCTTTACGAGGATACAACATTAATGAGTTAGGACTGGATATCTGTCCGTCAAAAGTAGCATTATCACCGATAAAAATATCTTCTACCATTTCCCATTCAGGAAAATTAAGTAAAGTGATCATTCCTTCGCGAACACGAATCGGCAAAACCAGATCCGGCGCCCAATAATAACGAGAATAAGCCGGTTTACTCTGCCCCTCACCAAGGTTTTGCATAGGATCCAGCCACGCCTCCTGCGTCATTCCAAGAGAATTGAATCCCATATACCCCATATTCATCGGAGTATAATTTCCTTGAGCTTGATCAGCACTGGCGTCCATCACCTGTCTGTTTACCTGTGCGGTAGCAACCGAAGAAAACAAACAACAACTCAACAATAATGATATTTTTATATTTTTAAGAAACAACACCTAACTACTCCACCTTATTATAGGTCAATGAATATTTATCAACCGTGAATCCGACAGGATTTTTCAGCCTATCACCAAACTTAACTACTTTTCTCCGGTAACGAACACTTATAGCCGCCGTCCAATAATTAACTTCAGGCCGAACGGATTCAGGATACATATCTCTGGTTTCATACTCAACTTGCCAAATACCATTGGCCAATTCATTAACCGAAAGTATCTTAACATCTCTGGTTAATCCGCGACTTTTAATAATATCAAGTGCTTTTTTAGCAGTATTGCGAACAAAATCATCATAAATTCGCGGAGAAGACATTTCTTTAATCGGCCCGTCAGTACCCCAACGAGATTCCATTTCCGGAATATCGCGACTAAAAGTACTGCGCAACAAGACATATTCCCGAACAAAGACCTCGGTTATCGCTTTTTGGCTCCGCAAACTTCCAACGATAGGGCGGATATGATAAACTTGCTCCGAACGATTTTGAAACGTCAGCAAAAACGGCTCCACACGATATAACGGCATTACCTGAAAAATAGCCAATATCAGAACTATATTGCAACATATACTAAGCGCTGTAATAATGGCAAAAGCACGTGCAGTCCACAAATAGCGTTTTTCTCCGGCATTTGCAACAAACAAATCCGAAGATGACGTATCAGGGCGCAAATTACCTCGCCCTTCTAAAAGCTTTTGTTTTCCATTCGTTCCGATTTGACTGACCATATACCGTTTCCTATGCTATATTGTTGCAACAAACCAGTCCGGAAGATTTTTAGGTAACTCAACCTCCATACAAGCACACGGAGAGAGTTTCAGCTCATTACTACCCCTACCAATACCAACCGGTTCCGGCTCATAATATGTACCAAAGCAACCGGACAATGCGAATATAGCTATTAAAGCCAACAATTTGTAACTCATTCTCATAATAAAATACTTTCTCTCAAGGTATCAATACTCTTATAGATATTATGAGGTTATACTCTTTTATTTTAAATGTCTAACAGCTTAATTATACTTATCAACAAATTAGAAAATTTCTACTTCGGTTTGTGAGTATCTTACAACAGTAAAACCTAACGGATTAAGAAGTCTTCTAACCATAAACATTCGTTCTTTTATAAAATAAGCCGTAACTGACGCGGTCCAATAACGAACTCTTAATTCGGTCCTTTTTACTTCTGCATCGTAGTTGTTTACTAACTCATAAGTCTTAAAATCAACTTTCCAAATAGCACTTTTTTCTCCGCCTTGTTTCTTTAAACTGATTATTTCTACTTCTTTTGAAGTGGGGTCTTGAAACATATCTTGCCAACCGGCAGCAACTTTTTTGTAAAAAGCGTCGTAAACAGTAAATGCAGACAAATAATGGACAATTCCTCCGGGGAGCCAACGTGAGCGCATTTCCATCGCATCATTAATGAATGTATTGCGCAAAATAACATATTGACGAATAAAGGTTTCCATTAATTGCACTTTAGACGGCATATCAGATATAATCGGCTCGCTTCTGACAACCTCTGAAGAACTATCTTGGTTGATTATCAAAAAAGGCTCAACCGTTACCATCGGAGCTAAACGGAACAATGCCAGAGATAAACTTATCAAAAACATTATGGAAACCGTAGCTGTCAAAACATAAAAACGAGACAACCACATATAGTATTTGTGTTTAAGGGTTTCCTTCTCTTTATCAAGTTTATTTAAAAACTCCGGAGCAGTTACGTTTCCAGTAATAACTTTTGTTTGAACGCCACTTTCTATTTGTTTATCTGCCATTGTTTATTCCATATTAATAGTTAGAACAGTATGGAGCTTCTACAATTTCTGAACCGCTCACACTTTCCCATGCGTTTTCATGTGTATCTGCGGTATCTTTGTTGGCTTTTGCAGATTTGATACGCGCATCCAAATCTTCTTTACTGCCAACATCATCTCCGATATTTACCATTTCATTTTTGTCTTGCTTAAGTCGGGCAATAACATTTTTTAGAGTATCAACTCGCTCTTTTACCACTTTATTATCTGAGCTTATGTTTATATTTGCCTGCAAATTCTCTGCTGCAACAATAAGCTCAGACTTAATATCATCCAAGCTTGAACGAATACCTTCATAGATCTCTTCATCTGACAGATCTACATCTTCAGGCTTTTTACCTTCTGCCAACTCATAACCGTAATTAGTCATAATATCAAACAATTCCGTTATCTTTCCCTTATAACTTTCTTCGGTTTCTTCTTTTTGCTCTTTCATTGTATGTTCATTTTCTTTGTAGAACAAATAATTTCCTATTTGGTTTTTGGATAAAGGCGCCAACTCAACAGAAGCTAAATCTTTTTTATGATTTTTACTGTCCTTTTTGTTGTTTTCTTCAGCCCATAAAGTATAAAAAGCATCATATACTTCATCTTTGAACATCAGCTTGCCGTCATCAACCGTCAGTAACACTCCTAATTCACTGTATTTGCAGTTAGATGTGGCTGTTTTTTCTCCAGTTCTGACATTAACATCCAAAGCACCATGATAGAGTTTGCTTTTTTTGATGGTGATACCTGCACATTTATACAAATTCTTATCATTACCGATAGTAGCATACTCTCCTTTATTGTTAATATCTACCGCCGTATCATAGCCTACCTTACATGGTAATGTACCCTGACGGAAAAATGTTTCTCGTTCACATCCGATAGATAATATATCTTTTAATGATATTTTGGTCTCAACAAAGGCATAATCCCTCAAAAGATACTTCCAAACTTTTGGAAGCTCACCTCCGTAGTTCAAAAAATCTTTTGCTTTTATCGGAGTATTTTTCTTGTTTCGGCGTTTTGTAATAGGCTTAACATTTTGAAAATCAGTGCTATCAAAATGTACAACTTCTCGCACATTGGGCAAATGTTGCTCAAACATCGCCATCGGAGCTTTCATATCTCTGGACTTTGCAGGACTTCCGACAAAATAATCCTCTGATTCAGGAGCAGAATCTGATCCGGCAACTTTAGCAAACATGGCAATATTATTTACCGCAGGTAATATACCGCCACTGATATTTATAACCAGTCCCCCGATTTCTGTCAGCATTTGCTGATGGATATCAACTATTCTTGAATGATTCTTAGGATTATATAGAGCATCGCCCATATTTAAGATACGCTGCAAAGCCTTATCAATAATAGCATTCATCTGCGCATAAGAATCGCTTAATGCCGTATTGGCAACTTTTTCAAGTGATACATATACCAGTTCGGGAGTAAGCATCGGATTGGGATTTTCCTCCAAAGCCGTGGCTATGATAGCCAATAATCTGTTTTTTGATTGTTTTTTGGCACTGATTTCTGCGGCACTTAGAGTATCAGCAACTTTATCAAACAAAGCTTGTTTTTTATTATTAATCTCTGTCATTGTTGCAGAATCGGCATCTTGCATATTTAACTTATATTCACGAATATCATCATCAATATTGTTTAATTTTTCATCCAATTGCGTAATCTCGGCTCGTAAATTATCAGCTTTTTGATTTAAGTTCTCAACTCCCAACTCAGCCTTATTTGATTGTGATTGAGAGGTAAATTGAGAAGAAAGAGTTGCAGTTGAAGATACCCCTACAATAGGAGAACTTTGCGGAGTGGGAGCATCTATATCTGTTGGGAAAGGCTCTACATAATTAACATTATCAAGCATTGATTGTCCGGCATCTTCTTGTGCTTTATCTCTGGCTACAGACAACTCATTCAAGACATCTTTTAGTTCCGCATTTAGATTTTCAAGTTTTTGGGCAATGCCTTCACGCTTGGCCATCAACTCTTGCAAGCCGCTATCTGTGGCCGATGAAGTAATTAACTCTTCCAGATCCGCCTCCAGTTGAGACATTAAATTTGCACGTTTTTTCTGATATGGTGTGTCAGACAAACCTATAGGGTTCCCTTCAAAATGACTTGCCATAACATTCAAAACATCGGCAATAGTAAAAGTTTTTAAATACTCTTTTATATTTTCATATTTTTTAGTCAAATATTGCTTATAAAAATTTTTTTCGTCATTCCAAACCAGTCTATCTGTACTTTTGGCATTGTTTCCCCATTTTGAAGGCTCTGCAGCCAGCATTTTAGATGCCTCTGCACCGACTTGCCAAGCAAGCATTTCTGCTCGCCGAGATTCTTCAACTTGCTTTTCTGAATTACTGGTAGTGTTTACATTTGCTTCTTCTTTACTCAGGATTTCATTTGCAACTTTATTATCAGAATCATAGACATCAGAATTTTCTGACGCGGTTTCATAATCAATATCCGGAGATTGAACATCTTCGGTATCGATTGAAGATGTTTCGGCAGCTTTTGCCGCTTCATGATATTGTATTGCCCAACCGAGTATTCCGCTTTCGCCATCTTCTCCAAAGCAAATATTTTTACATTCTTGCGCAGTAGGATTATTAAAATAACTGCAAATATAATTTGAAGTACATTGTTCAGATAATCGTAGTGCTTCTATTGCGGCTTGATGACGAAGCCTTGTATCTCTGACACTTTCTGCAGCATGTTTATAAGCACTTAAGCCATTTATGAGGTTATGCACTTCTCTTGCACCACTGACTTTTTCTTCCAAAGGGGCTATCTTATTAAGCTCTTCCATTTGATCTTCTACACTTACGTAAGCATGTTCTGACGGAGAATCTTTGGCAACGACAAATCCGATTACTCCATCCGGTATCTCTATTTCTTCGGTGTCATCCGCTTGTGCTGCAGCTTTTTCTTTTTCAGCGGCCAACTCTTCTTGCAAAGCCTCCTCCGTTGAAGTATCATCTTGTGAAACTTGGGCAAAAGATATTTCTTCTTGGTGAGAAATTACCGTAGCAAGTTCAAATTCATTATTTTTGTTCAAAAAGGCTTGTTTATCAGATGTTTTTACATAATTTAACGGCCTGATATCACGCAAAGATTTTACAGCAATATATTGTGCTTTAAGTGCGGTAACTTTTAATAGCAACTCATATAATTGGTCAACAGCTTCAAATGCTTTACCAACAACAAATGCCGCATCATTACTGGCATCAGGAGAACCAATACCGCATGTGTTTGCATCTCCGGTAATACAGGCAATGGTTTCATCAAGCTTGGGTCCTATATCATTGGCCATTTCTGTCTCTAGTTCTCTTATGGTCGTATATATTTCCAACAAATTATCTACATAAAAATTTTCACGGCGTGTATCATAAGATTGCATATCCACAATAGAATTAGACGGATAGCGAAGCAATAATAACTGAATTAAATCAAAAACATCTTCTGAAGAGGTATTTTTATATTCTTTTCCTAAATATACACAATTTTCTAATCCTCTCTCACCAGCAGTTTCTCCTCCGCCTTCGTTATTGCCGCCACCTCCGGACTTGCCTGCAAATGATATTATCTTATTAATATTACCGGAAAACATACTTTTCGTTGAAGCAAAAAGATTATTTGCATCAGAAATAACCTGATTACCAAAACTTTGGACTTGCGTTCCTAAATCCGTAATATTGGTAAAAATAGAGCCAACCTGATCCAAAGGGTCCATCATCGGACAGAAATCCATCGGAGGACAATACGGCATTGCCTTTACTGCAGAACTAAAAAGCATTATTATAATTGCCGGTATTATAAGAAGATGTTTTTTCATTATAACATACCTCCCCATCCACTGTCTTCATCGCTATCATCTGTAGAATCATTGTCGGTATTTGTAGTACCGGTTTCTGTTTCGTTATTACCGTTTTTTTTATTACTGTTGTAGCCCACTTTTTCCGGGTCAGCATAATCACACAAATTAAATTTACCAGTAACCTCTTTTAGAGCAATCCCATTAATATTGTTTACATCTTGGGCGGTTTGTGTTTTCAGATCCTCAATAAGGACATCTACCAAATTGCGTATTACTCTTATTTGATTGGCTAGCGTTTCTCCAAGCGCATTTGAAGCCTCCGACTCACCGGGATATGTTGCTGCAACATCGGCGTTTGCATCAATATTATCTTTATCTACAACCATGCTGTTGCGAAGTTTTGCCATTTTTACCAATGCCTGACCGGAACTTTCTTGCATTTGCTTAATTCTTGCTTTTTTAATCTGAAGTTCTTCTTTAATGGATACTGCGTGAGTTTTAGCAGATATTTTATCAAGAGTATCTTTTATTGCTTCATCTGCACTTTTCTTTACTTTAGAAAGTCCTTTGTCAGCAAGATCTTTAGCAATTGCGGCAGCTATGGCAGCCAGTTCGGTAGCAAGAGCTTTGACCTCTGTATCTAAAGCGGTAATTTTGCTCTTATGCTCTTCATTTAATGCAACCAATTTATTATTTTGCACTTCAACATCTTGGTTAAGTTGGTTTTCTATTTGTGTGATTTGGTTGTGTATGCTTTCAACCCCTGCAGTATCACCTCTTGTTTCCAGTACACCGATATTTTTACGTAAAGATTCTATATCAGCATCAGCTTCGGTTTTTAAGATTTCTATTTCTTCTTCTATAGCCTTAACATCAGCCTGATTTTGTTCCTGAGCTTTTGACTTTTGTACTTCTAATTTTGCTATTTTAGTTGAGATTATAGCTGATTGCCCGACCGGACTTTGGACTACATTTTGAACCTTACCATATATATTATTTATTTTCTCTTTCATTCCGCTAATAAAACCTTTAGCTTCTTTTGCCTTTTCAATACCTTTTCCTACAAATTTTCCAAATTGAGAATTTTGAATACCATCTAAAATTTCTTCTGCTTTTGTTTTGATATTTTGAATAGCATTAGTAAGTTTAGATGGAGTTTTGCCCAAATCAAATTTAACAAAAAATGCAGAAGCATCTGATGCCGAATATGTAATTGCTATAAATAAGACCAAACAGAAACTGATATATCTAAGGAGTTTGTTCATATTATTCGTCCTCCTCACTAATGGGGGCAAAACTGGTATTAAAGGCTCTGAGAGCTAAAAAACCTTTAAGATTAGCTATTTCCGCTTCTAAATTTGCAATTTGTTTTAGTCGTAAAGCAATGTTTTTGTTATAATCTTTAACTTCGTTTTGCAAAATAGAGGTATTGTCTTGCGATATAGATGAAAACTTTTGCAAAATTGATTTGGCACCCTCCATTATTGCACCGGCTTGTCCGGGGAGATTTACTCCATCTAGTATAGTAGTATCACTTTCCGGTGATGATGATCCCATCATATTAGCTCTGGTAGAAATAGCATCTGCATATAATTGCGTTGCATATTGTCGCAACATTTCATTGCTTTTCTGCTCCCACGCTTCCGCATCTTCTGAACTTTTAACTATCGGAGTATTTTCTTTAACGATAATTTCAATATTACCAGAAATATCTTGCGGATCTTCTATATACGCAGGTATGTCTAAAGCCTTAGTTTCACTTATAAGGCTAAAGAACATAAGTATTACCAATAAATTTATAGGATAACAAATTTTTATCATGGCAATACTCCTTCAAGTGTCGGGGCTTGTAAACCCTCTACCTTGTCTTTAACGTTTTCTACATTTTCTTTAACATCTTCTACTTTGTCTTTAAAATCATCTACTTTATCTTTAATCTCTTGCCCTTTATCTTTAACTTGATCCATAGAGCTTTTAACCGATGTCTTGAGCATATTTATTCTAGCCTGTTCCCTCTTTATAGTCTCCTCAAGTCTGGCTTTTAATCTTTTACGATGTTCGTCCATCTCTGCCTTACGCTCTTTGAAAGCTTGTAGTTTTTGTTTTATTTTGGCGCCTTTATTACCATCTCCTAATTTACCGACTTTGTTACTGACAAATTGTTGAGCTTTTGTGGTGAATTGTTCATATTTTTCAGTAACATTTTTTAAGATGCCATTTGCGGTATCCAAAACGTTAACAATCCAATCCGTAGAGGCATAACAATTTTTGCCGCTGAACATCAGCAACATCGCTACTGCAACAAATATGGCCCCTTTCTTTAACATTTATAGTCTCCGGTTAGATGTTAACATTTTTCCGATTATTAATATCCGTAGAATAAAAATTATGTATTTCGGATATGTTAATCATACTTGATAATATCTCTATCAAACGTATAGAGTTTTTAGCTGTTTGAGCAGACAATTTAATTAATTCACTTTGAAGTTTATTGATATCAGATCCTTCCGCACCTTCAGATGATGCGGGGCTTCCGCTTGCGCCACCGAATTTTGCAGTCAAAACATCTTTTTGAACATCCTCAAAGTCTCCGGCTTCAGATTTTAACTTAAATGCGGTTTCTAAGTAATGTTTATTAATTTCATGCAAAATTTGATCTCTTACCAAAACAAAGCCATCTTCCTCTTTTAAATTTGCAAGATAGTTTTTACATTCTTCCAATTTTGCAGAATCTTGAGCTGTTTCACTGTCTAATCCGCAAACCAAAGCCATTGTCGGAGGAATAATAAAAGTATCATCCGATGATGTTCCGTTATCTTTACCTCTATTGCCGGAAATTTTAATTTTTTTCAGTTCTTCTTCGCTATAATTTCTAAAAACAAAATTTTGATAATTAAAAATATTTGTCATTGCCAACTGCGAACTATATATTTTCAGTAATGAATTTATTTGCATATCTATACCTTTAGCTAATTCTACAATATTAGCATAGGCATCACTTTTGTGGGAATCAGCCGCATACAAAACCGGTTCAACATGTTTTTCTTCAAAAGCATCAGCATCATTTATAAGTTTGAACGCATCTGCAATAACTGCCGCGGCATAACGTGCCAAAACATCCATATAGAATTTCGGCGCTTCCGAAATTGAATCGGTTTGCGCTTTTAGTCGCTCCTCATTATATTTAACTAAACATGCATTTATGACACCTTTTTCCAGAGCATCATTTGAGCTAATATTTCCACAAGACATTCCCATATTTTGAGGGATAATAAACGTACCATTTACGTCTGTACCGCCATCAGGAAGGCTTAGCGCCATCGCAAAAGCCATATTATCTTGATGATGTATATTTGCGGCAATTGTTATACTATCTTTTTCCAACATGGACTTTTGAAAAGGTTTTAACGATTGTTTCTTATCGTCAATGACCCCTTGCATTGTTTTAATTGAAGAAAGTGTCTCATCTTTCATCGGAATTTCAGCACTGACATCTAAGTCTTTATCTATTGTTAGGACCTTTGGCGCTTCTTCTGTTGTTTCTGTGGTATCTTCAGCTTCTGTTTCTTCAGAAGCTGAAGCTTCTTCCGTCTCACTATCCGGAGTTTGGAACGGACTACGCAAACCTGTGCTACCTTCTTCAACATCTGCCGGAAGAGGGACAGAAAAACCTAACTCGTCATCCGAGGTCTCATCTTCCGTGTCTTCTATTTCTTCTTCTGATTTGATATCTTCCGGTATTACAAGCTCATTCGTTATTGGCGGTAATACTCCTAAGTTTGCATTTGGCATATTTAAAGTATTCATCGGAGCATTGCCATAAGGCATCGGTGTGTTTATGCTTCCGGTGGTAGAATTTCTAAACCCTCTGCGACTAGTTGGCACTCTGTTATTGTTGGTTGTTCTTGGTTTGTTAAGTGTAGTACCGGATGTATTTGTTGAAGTTTGGGGAGTGATTGAAGATGATGTATCTTCTGTGACGGTACTTTCTTCCGTTTCTTCAGAAGTAGGATCTTCTCCTTTCGTTTCACTATCCGGAGTTTGGAACGGACTGCGTAAACCTATAGTCTTTCCTTCAACATCTGTTGGAAGAGGAACAGAAAAACCTAACTCATCATCAGCTGTATCATCTTCATCATCAGTATCTTCATCATCCGGAAGAGGTGTCTCATTTATTGGCGGCAACATTTCTTCCCCCTCAACAATAGGCAAGCCTAAAGTGTTTGTCGGAGTATCACCATAAGGTAATGGTGTGCTTATTTCTCCGCCGGAAGGAGTTATGAAACTATTGCGACTGGGGGTTATGGGCTTAGAGCTACCGCTTGAGCCTGAATTGCTAGGCATCATGGGCGGAGTTGCTTCGGAGGTTTCCGGCGAAACCTCAGGAACAGTCGTTTGTGGGGTGGGTTCTAATACAGGTTCTTCTTCCTCGCCTAAGGCTCCTTTTGCCATATCGGCGTAATCTTCAACCTTATCCTTAATATCTTTTGCTTGCTCTATATAGCCTTCAGCTTGAGATTTAACATCTTCTACCTTGTCTTTGATATCTTCTACTTTGTCTTTTACGTCTTCTACTTTATCTTTGACATTTTGTACAGTTGATTTAGCCTGCTCCACATAGCCTTCAGCTTGAGATTTTATGTCTTCTACCTTATTTTTGACATCTTCTACTTTGTCTTTGACCTCATCAACCTTATCTTTAACATCTTGTACTTTTTCTTCTATTTGACTTTTATATTTATCAAATTCTTTTTTGTAGTTTTCAGCTTTTTCTTTATAGTCATTAACTTTTTTAATTGCGGCGTCTATCTTTTTCTTATTCTCTACGACATATTCTTGCACTGTTGCTTTTGCGGTTCCAATTGCAGCAGAAGTTTTTTGCACGGTTTTCATCGCGTTGATTACTGTTTGAGACTGCTGAATTTGGGTAAACCATTGCTTGATGGTTTTAATAAAGCTCATTGAATCCAAGGCAGGCAATTGAGCATAAGCACCAGAAGGAAAACTAATACACATAAAACCAGCTAAAAACATTCCGATGATGTATGTTTTTGTTTTATTTTTCATTTCACCCTCCCGCAAGACTTGATAGTTTAGTATATCATAGTCCACTATTTTAACCAAGAAAATAACTTCATTTTGCTAAATATTTAAATATTTTGTAACAAAGTTATCTTCTCCATATTCTTTAATAAGTTCTTCAACCAGCAAAACATTTTTGCGGCCGGAATTATACAAGCGCAAATAAGGTCCTAAGCCGCTCAAATCCACATCAAGTATTACTGACTCTCCGGTTGCCGGACGAGATAATAAAATAGCATAAGGAAAATCACGATAACTTTTACCGAAAATAAAATCTATTTCTGAGCCAGTTAAATTCCAGTTTTCGTAGTCTTCTACCGTTGCCTGAGGATTACGGAAAAAGATAACGGTTTGACATTGTCCGCGAATAACTTCTCCAACGCCCAAACGGTCAATAATATTCGGCTGCTGGAATGCACACAAATATGCCTGACGTTTTTTACGACCTTCTTGCAAACCAATTACAAAATAATCTCTAAACATCGGGTGCTTAAGCATTGGAGCCGTTTCATCAATCATGATAAGCGACGGAACACCGGTTTCTCCGGTTTCTGATTGGATACGGTGCATAATATAGCTGATAACAGCAGGAGCTAACGTTTCATCCTCAAAAATATGAGTAAAATCAAATGCCATAAACCGTTTTGCTTTAAGGTCCAAACTATCAGTATCGCCGTTAAAAATTTTTCCGTATTGATCAGGATTAACCCACTTAAACAACTCCCTACGCATATTACCGGTAGGCGAAAAACAACTTTTATATAAGTTTGTCATCAGGCGTTCACTGGGACGTAAATAATCAAAAGCGGTTGTAACCGCACGAGCTATTTCTTTCTCAGAAATGGCGTCATCAACTAATGTGATAGCTCGCATCCATCTTCTTAAAAAAGCGCGGTTATTAGCATTATTTTCACAGTCAAACGGATTAAGCGAAACATTTTTTTCATCGCCCTCAAAACCAATGTATGCGCCCCCGATAGAACGAGTAAATATTTCTGCACCGCGGTGTCTGTCAAAGAAGAATACCTTTAAGTCATGATGGCGCATGGCCTGACCTGCCAAAAAGGTAAGCAACGTTGTCTTACCTTGACCGGTAGGACCGATAATACAACAGTGGGCAACAGCAGAATCATCGCCGGAAACATGGAACTGAAACCGGTATGCTGATCCTGATGTTGTACGAAATACTGTAATAGCTCCCTTACCCCAGTCACTTTTAGCGAATCCTTCTGACGGTTTATCAAAACAAATTGCTGCTGCTACTACGCGGGACAAATAACGATAGGTCCGAGGCAGTACTTCATAAGTCGGAAACTGATTAAAAAACGTGGCTTGAGCAACCCAACCTTCTCTAACCGGGGTAACACCGAATAATCGGCAAATTCGTTGAACTTCACTTTCGGCAAATTCAATATCATCTTTGGTATCGCCTTGTAAAAGTATTGCCATTGCATATTCGGTCAGTGATTGGTGATTGGCATCGCTATCTTCTATTGCTCCCAAAACTTCACTATATTGGTTGATTACATCTGAAGAAAAACTGGTCATTAAAGCCATACGTTGTTGTTGCATAAGCAACGCACGAGCTTGCGGCTTGAATATCGGACGAATATTGTGCAACAATACCAGCTCACTATCTATAGAGAGCAAGGAAGTTATCATGCTTTCATCCATATAATCTCCGGATGAACGAATCCCCATTGCTGCCGCATATTTTTCCTTATCGCCGCTAAAAAAGCGGATAAGACCGTTTTCTCCGGTAAAATGAATATGATCAGATGTCAAAAGCTCATTAAGATGATAGCCTTCCGCACTACCGATTTTTGGTTGAGGGCGGGTTATCGGACTACATATTTTTGCGTAAACAGAAAGAGGACCATCTTCTGCAGGACTTCCTTCAGCTTCAAAAAGTGTGGTTACACCATAATCATTAAGAGTGGCTATCAATGATTGAGAGGCATAATTTAAATCTTTGAGATTATCATCTCTATCCACTACCGAAAGAACTATATAGTGAGAATTACTATATACACGGCTAAGATTAGAACTCCATGTATTGTCAATGTTCTCCAACAAAGCATTGTCAAAGTCTTTTTTATTTTCTTCCAGTGCCACACGTTCACGCAAAGTTATAATTCGGCAAGTTATTTGTAAGTCAGACATTCCGTCAATCCATGCTTTTCGGGCTTCCATCATGGATATAACTTTTTCATCAGTGACAAAGGCCAAATCAACTCCCGTTACTTTAAAAACACGCGCTAACGAACCGTTATAGCAACGGATAGTCATGCCATCGGACAACAACTTATTAAAAGGCAAAAAGTCCGAAACACGAGACTCTCTGGGATGTGGCAACACATAGTGCCCAAACTTGGTTGCCCAAAAACCGGCAAATGCCGCAGCAGAGACGAATCCTATTGCAGCAACAATAACTTCTAACGAACTTAAGCCTTGCACGAAAGTGCTAAAAAAATCAAAATCAGGGTGCAAATTTATTCCCCTTTTCTTTATATAGGTTATTAGATGTTTTGGCAGACTGACCGTAAGCCTGAATCATTGCGGAAACATGAGGCTCTTTAGCCCCGATAGCTATGCAAACCAGATGCCCGATAACCAGTGAGCCCATAAACCACAGTGGGTTAGCATTAATTGTTCCGACACACATAAACATTATCGGAAACTGGATACCCATATTAAGCAGAACCGGTAAAAACGGCCCCCACATAATTTTAGGCGGATTAGCTACGGCTTTGAGAATAATTTCACGCATGCTTACAATTCCGACACCAGAAGGTTAATACAACATTATGATACTATTATGTTTTTTTTATGCAACACCTACGATATTTTTATCCATCTGTTTTTGATTGCGACAAAACACAAAAGTTTCTTGTTATATGATAGCTTTTTTTTATGAATAATGAGTTAATATTTCGGGTGCCGGAAATGATTTATCTTTCCGGCACCCAAACAGCAAACCGCTTAGTGCTTAAAACAATACATTAACTAATCCGCCTAAAGTATTAAGCGCGTTATCAATTCCGTTCTTAATATTACCCATTGAATTGATAGCTTTTTCAATACCGGCTTTGGTTTTGGTTGTTTCTTCACCATATTCGCCTTCAATGCCCCAAGTATTAGCTATCTGTTGATCTGCACTTGCTGTTCTATCCGCAATACCTTTAAGAGACTGCATTGCTTGATCTATATTAGAGCTAATCTGTCCTAATGAAGTCATCATAGCTTTGGGCTTGAGCGGATTTAAATTTTTGATTAATGACATAATGTTATTAACATTAGTAACAATACCTTCTCCAGCCGCCCCTATACCAACAGCGGTTTGTTTTACTGTGTTAATAGTATCTGTGGCATTTTTGATAACATTCATAATATCGTTTACGCAATCCATAATTTTACCACTCTTGCAGAAACCGCTTTTTTCATCAACCGGAACTTCTTCTTCCGGTACTTCTTCTATATTAGGCAAGACTTCAGCCTTAGGCGGAGTTGGTTCATATATGGCGACAGGTTCAACGTATTCGTAATCGGCATCCGACAATACTTTTTTGATAGAATGTTTTTCCGTTTTATCGCCAAAAGAATCCAATGGTTTTGCAATAATTTCTTGCTTATCTTCAGCATTCGGATAAACCATATATTCTATCAGACGTCCCATATTGGCGACCAAAAACAAACCGATAGAGATGTTAGCAAACCATTTCCAACTGATTTTATTAAAAACAGCAGCATAAGCAAACCCGACAAGACCAAAGGCCGCCAGCAAATATGCTACAGGACGTAATCCGGCCAAAATTCTGGCTGCACGACGAGTAACAGAAGTAAAGACATCGTTATTTTTTGCATATACAGTTTCATCAAGCTCTCCTTCTGATGCCATAAAATAATAGCCTTTTTCTTCATCGCTCAGCTTAGCAAATTCTGCGTCATACGCCTCTTTGGCAGCTTCAAGATCTTTATTAGCTTGATCAAGCCTATCTTTTAGTGTATCAGCCAAAGCGCAGAATTCTTCTCCGGTCATCATTGTGCCATCAGGGGTTCTATAGTATTTACTTTTATCCGCAGCTGCTTTACAGTTTGCAACAGCTTGGTCATACTGATTTTGCAGATTATTTACCTGAGAAGTCAGACTTTCATAATTACTTTTCTTTCCCTTCATATCTGCGGTCGGATTTTCCAGTAGAAAGGCATTTAGCTCTTCATCTGCCTTAAGTTTTTTGGCATAAGCTTCATCAGCTTTTGCTTTAAGCTCTGCTAATTTCTCTTTACTTTCTTCCATAGCAGCGCAAGCTTCTTTTTGTCCATGCGCACAAAGGAATGCAGCATCATAATAATCACTCTCGGTCTTTTGATAATC
Organism: Alphaproteobacteria bacterium; assembly: GCA_017457005.1. GTDB lineage: Bacteria > Pseudomonadota > Alphaproteobacteria > RF32 > CAG-239 > CAZU01. The sequence continues at coordinate 18,253 of JAFTII010000031.1, forward strand.
CTGCACAGCTTTGTTATAATCGTTATTTGCTTTGTCTGCGGCACTTTGTTTTTTTGCATATTCTTTAGCTATTTCTTCAGCACTTTTTTTTGGCTTATCAGAAGTTTCATCTTCATTAGAAGTGTCGGAATCTGAAGATCCTGATGATGTATCTTTAGGCTTTTCATCAGGATATTTGGAATAATAGTCATTTAGGCGATTTTGAGCCTCTTTGATATCATTTTCTGCCTTTGTCATTTTTTCTTTAGCATTTTCACACTTTTGCTTATCATAGCCACTACCGCTACATTTTTTAGCGATATTTTCTTTTGCTTTTTCCAAATCTTCTTGTGCGTTTTTTAAATCTTTTTCAGCATCTGCTTTAAAATCTTTAACATTATCAGCTGCCTTATTATATGCTTTTTGCGCTTTATTTTTAGTGCTTTCTGCCTCTTTAAGAGCTTGTTTTAACTCATCTGTCTTATTGGCGGTCTCTAGATTTTTTCTTCCTGTTTCTGCAGCTTTATTTACCGCGTCAATCATAGCTTGCTTTTCTCCTTGAAGCTTAGCTAATTTTGCATGTTTCTCTGCACAACTTTCTTTACAGTTATCAACTTCTTTTTGGGCATTTGCTATATCTTGATCATACTTCTGATTAGCCTTCGCCATTCCCTCTTGCTTAAATTTCTCAACCTGCTCATCTATGGCTTTTTCCACTTTATCCAAGGCCGCTTTTTTTTCATTATAATTTTGCTCTGCCTTGTCTAAGTCTGTTTTGGCAGAATTAAGTGCCGTTTCAACATCATCCATTGTCTCTTTTGCCGCCAAAGCACTTCCTGTAGGAACAGCAAGAAATACTAAAGCCAGTAATGTAATAAGGCTAAATGTTTTGATGTTTTTCATCGCTGTTCTCCTGTAGTACAAGGCTCTATAAAATAGAGCATACGAATCCCTTTTGATTTATTATAACACATAAATTACTTATAAAGTGTTACAGTTTTTTGATTTTTTTGAAGGAATTTTCTAAAACTAAGGCAACTGAATTTATATTAGACTGCCTATTCTGCCGGTACTGCCGGTGTTTCTTGATCAACCGTAACACGCCTTGTTTCACCCAGACCCGTTTCAAAAGTATCACCATAGAAAATTGTCGTTGTATCACCGGTAATATAAGTTACAATACCTCCGGCTGCCGCCAAAGCTGCCAACCCGACAACAAGAGCTGCAAACCATTTCCAATTAATTTTGCCAAAGATAGCTCCAAAAGCCACACCAACAAGACCAAAACCGCCAACAATAAAGATAACAATCTTTAAATCTTTAAAAGTCTTAATTCCCTTATATAAAGCTAAGGTCAGAAGGGATGTTGTTGACTCTGCAAATGTTACAAAATTGGAACTGTCTGTATTCAGAGTATCTGTAATCATATTTTGGGTAAAGCCTTTGCAGCCGATAATCATATCAACAAGTTCTCCGGTACTGGCAATAACCACCAAAGAAATAACTATCGCTCCAAGCCACTTCCAGTTTAAGTTACCAAAGAATCCTCCGACAGCAACTCCGAGGATACCAAAGCCGGCAACAATATAGATTAAATCTCTAAGACCATTATAAATTTTTATTCCGGTACCAACCAAACCCTCAAACAAGCCGCTTGAAGTGATACAACCGGTCATGGAAGTGTCTTGAGAGTTGCCTCCGGAATTTGTACCACCGGATGCCGGTGGGGGAGTATCCTCAGCAAACACGGGGGCAACATAAGCACCAAAAGCAAAAGACAATGCGATAAGCATATATAGATATCTTAACCCTTTCATCATTGCCTCCGTATTATATGTTTGTGAAATTATGTTATTAAATTTCAACCAATTTTAATTGATTGAGGTTTAATAACACCAAATTAGAAAGTAATCCGGAGAGCCGGCAAGCTCTCCGGATCTTTATAATACTATTCTCCTTCTCCGCCTTCAGTGTCTCCACCAGAATCAGCGGTAACGCCAATAGCGGCACCGGAACTAGCACCAAAAGTATCGCCATAACGACCGGTTGTTGCATCACCGGTTGCGTAAGTTACGATAGCACCGGCAGCTGCCAAGATTGCCAAACCTACGGCAAGACCGGCAAACCATTTCCAGTTAATCTTACCAAAGATAGCTCCGAAAGCCACACCGACAAGACCAAAACCACCAACAATAAAGATAATGGTTCTTACGGCTCTAAAGGTATTAACACCCTTAGATGCAGCCAAAGACATTATTGAAGTATTTGAGTTGGCAGTGCCTTGAGCTAAAGCATCGCCGGACATTCCGAGCAGAGCAAAAACTGCTACCATAAAAAATGTCCAAAAATTGTTTTTAATAAATCGCATAATCGTTCTCCTTTAAATTAATACAAAACTCTTTATACTCTTTTAGGATAAACCATTTCAATGGTAAAATCCAGTAAATTTGTTTATAAGCCAAAATAGTTAACATATTGTTTACGCTAACAAAAAATTACCGTAACAAAAAATTCACACATCTTAAACTTTGGTTAACACGATTTGGCAGAAGTTTATCCGTAGCTTTTTTGCCACAAAAAAATCAACAAGGTTGTGCATATTTTTTGGGGACTCTTGCCAAGAGTCGCATTTTGATTTATCAAGTGTTTAGAGGGGTTTTGTTTTATGCAAAAAACGGCTTTAAAAACTTTTGTTTATAGTTTTTCGGTGTCTTTGTTTGCGATTTTTGTTGCAAACGGAGCATATTGGCATGTTCGCCCCTCGGAAAGCAAGATCAAAATCCCTAATAAAAACATTACCTTATTTCTTAAATCTTCTCCTGCCGGCACTGCGGCTCCGGTCAAAAAAATTGCTCTTAATGTGTTACCGGAAATTGCCGTTTTGCCACAAGAAATGCCCGATGAAGAAATTATAATGGCAGATACAGATTTGCCTTTAATTCCTTTTGAAGATAATATTTTGATACCGGAGGAAAATAATACCCCTCAAATATTACCTGAAAAGCCGAAAAAGATAAAAACTGCGGCTTTAATACCGCCTCCTTTAGTCAAAAACAGCGAAGAAACCTCTCCACCGGCAATTTTTGCTCCGGAATCAAACGAAAAAATCGCCATCCCCTTGGAAGCGCCAAAATCTACAATAAGCAAATTAAACATTGCAAAAAAAGAAAAGCCGGTAAAGGAACCTGCTCCTCAACCGTCAATTGCCGTTAAAACTCCGGAACCTTTACTACCCTTAGAAAGAAACCCCAACCTGATGTATTTGGCTGACAGTACAGTCAAAATCGGAAATCCGGAAACATTAAGCCATGTAGCAACAACCGAAGTTAATATTCCGGTCAACAGTATCAGCGCAGAAACCGCAAACACCCCTAAAGAACCCGAAAAACAAAGAAACTGGCAACAGATGTCAGAAAAACAAAAAAGCTCCGATTCACCATGGTTGGTTGCTAAAGCAAGCGGTGCAGTGCAAAATCTGAAGCTTAAAGAGGAAAGTTTCCAAAAGCCCATTGACGTTGCTCAAAATCAACCGGAGGGTATTAAAGTGGCTACTAACACTGTCCAAAACTTGTTAATCCCCATACCGGATGACATCATGGAAGAAGAAAACCTTGTTCCTAAGCTATCTATTGATGATGACAAAAAAAATACCGAAAAAAAAGAAAATGTTACGGCATTACCGGCAGAAGAATCGAAAAAGGAAGTTGCAACAACCGAAAAGCCTAAAAAGGGGAATATTTTATCCTCTCTGTCTTCTATATTTGACAAAGGCAACAATAAAAATAAAGAAAAAGGCTCGGATAAAAAGCCCAATATCATAAATTCCATCAAGAAAAAGTTGTCAGAATCATCTGCCGGAAAAATAATGCCAAAAGAAATGCGGTTATCTTTCCAACCTAATCGTGCAGAAATATCAGGACAAACCCTTCGTTGGGTACAGGCCTTTGCAACCAATGTGGCAAAAAGCTCTTCAACACAGTTGGAAATACGCATTGACGGAACAACAACCACAAACTTGCAACAAAAGCGGCTAAACCTTCTCTATAATATATTGCGTAATAAAGGTGTTGAAGAACATAAAATAGACACAGTATTCACGCAAAGAGAAGCAAATTCTTTTATTTTGAGATTAGCCCCCATAAAAAAAGAGGAAATCGTAAACGGATATAATAAAATCACAGCAACAAAGTACAAGCAATGGTAATAAGTCTTTGGAGAAGCTTGATTATTTAAAATTCAGTATGTATGATAGGAACAAAAATGATAAATTACAAACAAGGAACTGCCAAAATGAAAACTAAAATATTACAAAACATATCACTCTCAGCGCTTCTGCTCCTAGCCGGATGTGCATATAATGATATATTTGGCGCAAGCAATACTTATGTTGAGCAAGCTCCTGATGTGGCCATTGTTGTGCCGCCACAAACATCAGGACATACAAAATCGCCAATGTTGGCAGACAATAACCCTATTAACTACCGTCAGGTTGCAGCAGATTATAGAGAATTCGGCGAAAGAACTCCATCTGACCAAACCATTGTTACCAGCGGATTTGGAAGTAATTTATCAGCTTCTATCCCTCCAACAATTGAAGAAGAAGTAAGCGACTACGAAAATGAAATTAATGCCGCTATCGCAGAAGCAGAAACGGAAGCAGAAGAAGCCTTGACCGCCGAAGCTAAACAATCTGCAACCGATGATCCGGTTGAAGACTGGTTAGCCGAAGAAGGAACAACTTTGAAAGGGTTGTTAACAGATTGGAGCGAACGCGCCGGTTGGAGATTGATTTGGAATACAAATCGTAATTATACACTTTCTGCCGGAGCTATGTTTAGAGGCAGATTTGCAGATGTAAGCTCTGCATTAATAAGAACTTTTGCAAGAGCAAGGCCTGCTCCCATAGCAACATTCTATAAAGGTAATAGAGTTTTGGTTGTTGAAACCATGGAGGACGAGAATGCATACAATTAATTGGAAAAAATTCAGTTTAGGATTATTAGCTGCAGTAATGGCGGCTTCCTGTTCTATTTCAACAAAAATGGATGCCACAATTGAACGTGAAGTTGAGGCAGCTTCAAAACTCAAAGAAACAGCTAAAGTTCCAACCGCTTTGGCCAACCAAGACCTTATAAAAGTAAAAGATGATATTTGGCTTGGCGATACCAGCGAGATAGAATATGAAGGAGAGCCTTTACCTGCTTATTTGGATGGCAAAAACGGCATCACTTTGGTTAGCAACCGACCGATTACTCTCTTTGAAATCGGAGATATGATTAATAAAACAACCTCCCTCGGTGTTCGTTATGCTCCGCAATTGGAATCTGACGTTAAAAGTAAAGGCGCTGCCAATAAGCCTACAGCAGAGGCCGTAAATTCTGATTGGGCCGAACCAGATAAAATGCTGGTTTCTTATCAGGGACCTTTGAGCGGATTGTTAGATGAGATATCTTCTCGCTTCGGAATTTGGTGGAAATATGAAAATAAAGAAATTTATTTTTATAAGTTTATTACCAAAACATTTGTAATTTACAGTTTGCCAACCAAACCGAATATGTCTGTTAATGTAGGCGGAAGCCAAAGCGGCGGTGGCGGCAGTTCTTCCGTTAACTTGAGTTCATCCGTAGAAGTGGAAATGTGGAGCAATATTGAAAAAAGCATAAACGCCATTATCGGAGAAGGATCTAAGTTAACAACATCTCCGGCGGACGGAACCATAACTTTAACAGCAACTCCAAGCGATATTAAAAAGGTGGCAAAGTTTGTAAACGAACAAAATATTCGTTTATCAAGACAAGTTGCAATCAGCGTTAAAGTTTTGCAAGTATCCGTTACCGACACCAACAACTATGGTTTGGACTTAAAAGCAACATTTAATGACGGAGTTACGGCATTTAATGTGGCTGGTTCAACAAGTGTTGCGTCTTCAGGCGGATTAACCAACGGCTTGTCACTCGGCATCTTGAAAAAGAATTGGACTGCGGATGCAGCCATAAAAGCTCTTTCACAACGCAATAGCACAGCCTTAGTTACCAGCGGTACGGTTACAACACTTAATAACAAACCGGCACCGATTCAAGTTACGCAAAAGCAAAATTATATTGCCGAAATGACCAAAACAAATAGCGGTACAGACGGAAATAACTATGATATATCAGTTACTACAGAAGAAATAGAAACCGGATTTACGTTAGATGTATTGCCCCGCATTTTGGAACATGGTCGGATGTTAATTATGTTTAACATGACTTTGTCTGATTTGGTTGCTTTGGAAAAAGTTGAATTCGGCTCATCTGATGAAAACCAATATATTCAAAACCCAAAAGTGGAATCCAGAGCATTCTCACAAGAAGTTGCTTTGTTATCAGGAGAATCCTTAATTTTGACCGGATTTGAAAAAGTTGATAACTCTACTTCTAAAGAAGGAACTGGCTCTGCGGATAATTCTTTGTTAGGCGGTTTTGCTAATGCAGAAAAAGATCGCAGTATCTTGGTTATTATCTTAACACCGGTGGTATTGGAATCGCCTTTGACACCTGAAACCAGAATGAATATGAACTAGAAGCAAAAGGAGAACCCCTGTGCTTGAAGATGCCAAACTATTAGATGATGATATTGACGGCGCAACAGCTCAGCGCTCTTGGGGTACGTCAATTACAGTTGATGGTGTTCAATATGCCACCAGTCTGTTTTGGCAGCCGTTACAAAACGCAAGCGACCCGTTTCAGGAAGTGGAAGAAGCTTCTGCCGGTGTATTGGAAGGCGCAGACTTATTTTGTATTAAAGGCGGAAAAGCTCCTCAATTCGGTATATGTGTATCTCAGGAAGGGTATAAAAGCGGAGAAAATGTTGCCGCAGTCGCATTAGCAACCGCATTATCTAATGTAGGCTCATTTATCGCCGTATTTAAGACCAATGAAGGTTGGTGGTACACTTGTATTCGTAATGATATTATTCTTTCTGACGGTGATATGCTGTTCTTAACAGAAGAAGAAGCTAAAGAACAGTTTATGTCTATGTTGGCAGTTCCGGATTGGGGCAAAAAAATTGCACCCAAAGAATGGGGATTTGAAGACACTGAAGATGTTGATTTGGCCGAAATTTTAATTAGAGGTGCAAAATCAAGATTACAGAAGATTAAAGCGTTAAGAGGTACAAAGCTTTTATTAGTAGTGGCAATATCTGCCGTTGTCGGAATCTGGTTAATATCAAGCTTGGTTGATAAATTGTTTTTAACCCCAACCGTGAGACCTGTAGTGGTACCAATAAAACCTAAAGTGGCGCCTAAAGCAGCTCCGGTGGTTGAAGAACCAAAACCGTGGGAGAAAGTAGCTGACCCCAAAACAATTATGGAAAATTGCTATCAAGGAATAACTGATTTGAATCAGATTCTTCCGCCGGGTTGGAATATCGGAAATATTGCTTGCTCAGGGACAGCTGTGGCTACAAGTTGGGTTAGAAGTATCGGGCGAGTTTCTTGGGCGAAAAAAGCTCTTGATAAATCGGGACTAAATTTTTCAGGATATACTTTTTCTTCCAATGGCGGAAATTTATCGGCCACATTACCGATATCTAAAGCTGAAGAAAAAATGTCTCCTCCTAAATATACTCTTGTAGATCTGCAAAATGAGCTTAACGACAAGTTTCAGGCAATAGGGGTTGCAATATCTTTATCTTCAGATACAGAAAAAACACCGGCCGGAAAAATGTACAGAAGACTGAATTTTTCTTTAAAGTCTGAATATAACCCACTAACTTGGATTGAAATGTTAACAAAATATTCAGGACTTCGGATTAAAATGATAACCTATTATCCTAACGACAAAACTTGGCAATATGAGGGAGCTATCTATGTTTTGTAAAATTAAGAACTTTGTTACCGTATCAGCTTTAGCTTTAATAGTTTCTGCTACTAATTACGCAAATGCACAAGGATTGGTCACTCTTTCTGAAGAAGCTATGTTTGATGAAACTGAAGCTCCAAAAGAAAAAGAAACTCCTAAACCGGAGCTTAACTCCGATGGTGGAGATGATGCACTAGGCAATATCGCTCCCAAAGCCGCCACTCCGGCTCCGATTGCAGAAAAAACAACACCGGAAGTTCCGGTTCAATCCCTCAAACAAGATACTAAAGAATCGACTAAATACCCGTCAGTTAACCCTGAAGCAATCCCTTCTTTTGAAGATATTGCAACAGAAGAAGAGAATCTTGTTGATAGTGAAGTTTTTCAAAAAATGTCTGATATTGAAAAACAAACAGCATTGTTAAATTTGGAATTGCGAAAAGAACGAGTAAGAAATGAAATTGAGGCTCTAAAAAATCAACGCCGACAAGCTGAACAGCAAGAAAAAGATGCCGAAGAAGAAAAAATTCGCAAACAAAAAGAATGGGAAAAAGAGCAAGAACGTAAAATTTTGGAAGAACAACAGAAATTACGTGAATTAGATATCCAATTTGAAAAATATCGTCAGGAAAGACTGCTTAATTCCTATAAGAATGAAATGCTTAAAGCAAATCAGGAATGGATTGCGCATGAAAGCGGTTTATATAAGCAAATCAATGATTTGAAAGCTGAAAAACAGGCTTTGCTTAATGAAATGAAGAATAAATTGCAAAAAATAAAAAGCAACGCTTCTTCAATCCCTGCAAAAGCTAAAGAGTTGGTTGATGCATATAAAAAAGAACTGGAAAATAAAGATGTTCAAATATCTGTGTTGAGAGCTAGAAATGAAGCTCAAGAGAGAGAATTAGAAAAGAAGAATCCGTTTGCAGAAGGTGCATCCGAAGCAACCACAACTACCGGCTCACAAGCAACTACTCCGGCAGAAGTAGAAGTTGAAGAATTAAAATTAATTAATTTGTATGCGGTAATGGAAATAAGAGGACAAAACGGAGAACTGATTGCCAAATTAATTAATAAAGACGGAATGCCTTTTTATGTGAAAAAAGGTACAATGTTGCAGAGCGGGCATACTATCTCGGAAATTACATCTACATACGTAAAAGCCGAAAAAGATGGTACTGCTGACTATTTATACTTTGCAGCAGGTGGAATATTGCCTAAAGAGCAACCGTCAAATACTATTAAACAAAAGATATCCGAAGAGAACAAAGACGACAATTCTTCAGGAGGAACAACATCTTTTGTTGCCAGTACGGGGGTTCCCGGCATGGGTAAATCTATGATGGCCAGGTAAATAAACAATGGCAATAGATTCTGAAGAAGAAAATAATGATGTTTTAGAAAATCCGGCATCAGAAGATATTTCTGATGCCGCCGGCAATTCTTCAGAAGAAAAAAAATCCAACCCCGAACAAGAACATAAAGTATCTATTGTTGATAATTATTTTTCTAACGGAAATAAATTATTAACCTTGCCAGGTTCGTCTTTAGTTATAAATGATGATACACGTCGTTTATTGGCCTTGTTTTCGGATGGTCGTTTTTTAGTATCAGAAAATCATAAATTTGACGGACGCGTTCTCAGTTTTGAAGTTCTTGCTCGTAAAAAGAAACTGGCAATACTAAAGCCAACCTATGTTTCTCAAAATGAAATAAATGCAATTTACAGTATTGGTGAGCGAGCTCAAGCTTCCGTAGATGCCAGTGAAGATACAGAGCTTGACCAACTGCAAATGCAAAAGGACTTTGTTAACGTTATTGCCAGGGCTGCAAGTCAAAAAGTTTCTGACGTACACGTTATTGTTGCAGACAGCACGCAAATTATGTTCCGTGTAAACGGCATGATGACAACCGAAATGGAATATAATAAAGACTGGGGAGAAGCATTTGTTCGTGCAGCGTTTGCTTCTGCAGATGTGTCTGACTCAAACTATGCACAGAATGAATTTCAGGCTGCTCAAAAACTGGGAGCAACCCCCTTGCGTGGATCTAAAGGTAAATTAATGTTGCCTCACAATGTGTTGGCTATTCGTTTACAATTTAACCCTATTGCTTTCGGGTCTCAATATTTGGTAATGCGTTTATTATACGCAGATGATAATCCGGACGGTTCCGGTGACCTTGCCAGTTTAGGTTTTGGGGAATACGAAGAAAATTTATTTTATCGTTTGCGAGCAGTACCTGTCGGGTTAAGTGTAATTGCCGGCCCTACCGGTTCAGGAAAATCAACAACATTGCAACGTAATATGATTAAGTTGTTGCAAGAAAAAAACTATGAAATCAACCTTATTACCGTGGAAGATCCTCCTGAATATCCTATCCCCGGAGCAAGACAAATGCCGGTGACAAATGCAAACACCGAAGAAGAAAAAGATGAACAATTTACAAAAGCTCTATCTGCAGCGTTACGTTCTGACCCTGATGTTATGATGGTTGGTGAGGTACGCTCTTTATCGGCTGCGCAGTTGACATTCAAAGGCGCATTATCAGGACATGGTGTTTGGACAACTTTGCATGCCAACTCTGCGCCTGCAATATTAATGCGTTTACGCGATATGGGAGTAGAAACATTTAAATTGCTTGACCCGGAATTGGTTAAAGGACTTATTTCTCAGCGTTTGTTCAGAAAATTGTGTCCACATTGCAGAATATCAGTAAAAGAACGATTAAACGAGCTTTCCGTGCAACGTCTAAAAACCGCTTTAGGTGATTTTGGAATAGAAAATACCTATGTCAGAGGGCCGGGGTGTAAATTTTGCAACAATACCGGTATTAAAGGCCGAATGAGTGTTCCGGAAATTATTTTACCGGATGCAATTTTCTTGGAATTAATGATTAAGGGAGAAACTAGAAAAGCTATTGACTATTGGACCAGTGATTTAAATGGCAGAACCCTTAAAGAAGCGGCTATAGAACGAATGCTAAAAGGTTTGATAGACTTAGATGAAGTAGAGCGTTGGTGCGGATTATTAGATCAACGTCCGGTTTATTAGGAGATAAAAAATGGCTGATGAAAAAATAAAAAAGAAAGCAAAAGCTAAATCTATGCAACGAGCAATGATGAAGCTTAATGCTATTGAAGAATATTATGCCAAAATGATTATTGTTTTCTCCAATAAAGTACGCTTAAAATTATACAGAAAGATAGCATCTTTAATGAAGAATCGTTTTTCATTGATGGATGCTTTGGATATGTTATATGATGGTGCCAGTAACGGCGGAAAGAATCCGGGTGAGCCATTGGCAATTGCTATTGCAGCTTGGGGTAAAGCTCTTAATAACGGTAAAACTTTTTCTGATGCCTTAAAAGGTTGGGCGCCAAACCGTGAACGTCTAATGCTTTCTGTCGGCGATGTATCTGACTTAGAGAGCGCCTTACTGAATCTTATTAAAGTGACAGAAGGTTCTACAAAAATGGTACGTCCGATTATCGGTGCAATTGCCTACCCGAGCTTTTTGACAATGATGTCGGTACTTATTATTTATGCAATCGGTGTTTATATGGTGCCTCCGATGATTGATGCAGCCCCCAACGTTGTTTGGCGCGGAATGGCCAAAGACTTGGTGGATTTATCTTATTGGATTAAAAACAACTGGTTTATTGCGTTTGCGACACTGCCGATTATTATGGCGGTTATCTATTTTACTATTGGAATTTGGACAGGACGTGTCAGAGCTGCTTTTGATAATATTCCACCTTGGTCTTTATATAAAGTATTTACCGGTATCAGTTGGCTATTGGCTTTATCCGCTTTGGTTAAGGGCGGAACCCCTGTTTCTACGGCAATGCGTGCATTACGTAGAGATTCCAGCCGATACTTGAAAGAACGTATTGATAAGACTATGGTTTTTATTAACAATGGTGATAACTTAGGACAAGCTTTAGCAAAAACCAAACTTAATTTTCCTGATACGGAAATTATAAGTGACTTAAAAATTTATTCAGAACTTGATAACTTTGAAGAGGCCTTGGATAACTTAGCAAACGAATGGTTAGAAGAATCTGTTTATTTGATTGAGGAAAAAGCCGGAATTTTAAATATGCTGGCATTGTTGTCTATCGGTGCAGTAATTGCATGGGCCGTTATGGGAACATTTGAAATGCAAGATCAGATTACCAGTGGAATGGGAGGATAAAAATGAACAAAATAAAAGCTTTTATAAGAGGATTTATAAAGTTATCAACCATATTAATAAAAAAAATATGGGAAATATTCAGACGTTATCCTAAAAAAATACAAATTGCAATTTTAGCTGGATTAGCTCTTGTAATATTAGGGATTTCTTGGTTTTCTGCTCCATTGCCGATAGGAAAAGCAGTTAAAGAAATGGAGGCTTTAGCCGGTAATATCAGGCGATTATACCAAAACAGACCGGATTATTGGGGGCTAAATACGCAGTTGGTACTTGACAAAAAAATATACCCTAATAAAATGGGAGAAAACAATAAGCTGACCAGTCTTTTGGGTAATAATGTCTTGGTTGGAGACGGACATTTAGGTAAAGTTCTCATGCCCGGTTCTCGTAACTTCGATATCACATATAGTGAACTAACCAGAAAACAATGTATTCAACTGGCTACTCACGATTTTGACAGCTCTTTTTGGTTAGTGGTAATGGGTGTTACCATTGTAAACAATGAAGAACAACAGCTGTTTTCTTGGGAAGACAAAGAATATAAGCTACCGATTAGCATGGCTCACGCTAAAAAGTTGTGCAAAGACGGAAGCGCTATTGTTTGGCATAATGACTAAGGGATTATAACTTTGGCAATAAAAAAACTAATAAATTATACTTTCGGTCAAGTATTTTATGACTAAGGATAAGATTGTTCATAATTTATTAATCTGTTATAGTTAAACTATACACAAAATGGATTTTAGGAGAGATACTATGTATAATATGTATAAAAATGAGCAATCAGGACGTTCCATGGTGGAAATGCTTGGCGTGCTTGCAATTATCGGAGTGCTTTCGATAGGTGGTATCTCCGGTTATTCAAAAGCGATGGCAAAATATCGCGTTAATAAAACATTAGATCAGATATCTATGTTGGTTATGAATATCCGTTCTTTGTTCTCTGCCAGTGTAGATTATACAGGTTTATCTGATCAGACTGCTATTCAGATGGGTATTATTCCGAGAGATATGTTACCACCAAACACAACCGAAGCAACAGCAACAAAAATCATGAATGCTTACCAAGGCGGTGTATTCTTATCTACAGGTAACAGTGGCGGAACCGGGCGTTCATTTATTGTACAATATTCCGGTCTTACTCGTGAAGCTTGCGTAGCAATTGCAACCGCAGATTGGGGTTCTCAAGCTGGTTCAGGTTTGGTCGGCATATCTATTAAAGCCGGTACAGGTACCGATAAAACAGCAAAGGTTGCTATGCCTACAATTACAGTTGGTACAGACCAAACTGCAAACGGAGTTTTCGGAATGGATCAAATGCCGATTACTTTAGCAGAAGCTGCTACTCACTGTGCTGCAACTACCGATGTAGGTAATGCTGTACAATGGGAATATTACTAAGCTAGTAATCATAAAAAGTTTGAAAGGAGCTTGTATAAGCTCCTTTTTTTATAAACAAATCAAGACAATAATAAAAAAGAGGGGATTATAATCCCCTCAAAAAATATTAGCAAACAAGATTATATTAAAATTCTTGTTTTAATTGACGTTCAAACATACTGCGAATGGTGCTTTTTATATCAGCATTTTCATAAATAACCCGATACAAAGCTTGACAAATAGGCATATCAATATTTCGCTCATCAGCAATATGTTTTACAGCCTTTAAGGTAGCAACACCTTCTGCAAGTTTACCAAAATTTTCTCCGCGAGCAAAATTTTCGCCATAAGTACGATTATGACTATGTTTAGAGAATAGCGTAGCCTCATAATCACCAAGATGTGATAATCCGTATGCGGTTCTGGAATCACCACCGAGAGCGGCAATAAAGCGTCCAACTTCAACCGGAGCCCTCGCCATCAAGGCGCCTTTTAATCCGTACCACTCCAGACCGTCTAAAATTCCGGCAGCAATACCGATAACGTTTTTAAGCGCTGCGCCGACTTGATTACCGATAAGATCTGCCCCATAATAAAAACGAATTAAATCACTGGAAAGAGCTTTAATTAAAAGGTCTTTTGTAGCTTCCTCATCGCTATCTATTACCGCACAAGAGGGAACTTTTTTCATATAGTCCTGAACGTGTCCAGGGCCGCCTAAAGTACCGATATGAATATCTTGTTTAATTTCTTGGCGCATAATATCAAGCATTGTAGAAGCATTGGGATATTCAAGCCCTTTCATTGCCAAAAGGAATGTCTTGCCGTTTAAGTCATAAGCAGACAATTCTTTACACAAACCACGAAAATACTGACACCCGATGGAAATTATAATCATGTCATTATTCAGCACCGCTGCCAAATTATCATGTAAATACATATTGTCAGATAAACTTAAATATGGATTTTTGCGAGTATCACGCAGTTCTATAAAATTAGGAGATGTCGGTATATCATACATATCAACATCAAAACCACAATAGTTCGCAGCGTACCAGCCTAAAAAAGTACCCCAGCGCCCACATCCGATAAGAGAAATATTACTCATAATAAGTTTCCTTTTGTTATAATTAATATATATTTAGTAGCCCATATAAAGAACTTTTGCAACAAAGATATTGCAAAAGCACACGGATATTATTAAAACTAAAGAGAACTTTTTTTACTTCTTTGACGAGTAACTATTGCGCCAATATGGTCAAATTCCGTAAAAGAATGATATGCATAATCCAAGCTTTTTTTATCACAATCGTAAAACACTTGATTAGCTAAAGATTGAATAGCACTGTCTATACGCTTAAAGGCATTATTATAGTCGGAATTGTAATTATTTTTTTGTTTTTTTTGAACGATGAAATGATAAGCGGCGATTACTTTTGCGGTTTCTTCCGCTGAATTTGCATAACCTTTTTCTTCAAAGTCACGCATGATTCGTGCTGTTGTCTGATAAAAGCACTTATTAGTTAAAATACTCTTTTGCTTTTTATTATTACTATCAATTATCATCGCCTGATACCTATAGTTTAAGAGGTTATGTAACACAAAATATAATAATTGGCAAGAGTTTTTACTAGGTTTAGGGTACATTATTTAGTTTAAGAATCTGTTAATTTCAGTAAAAATTCTAAAGACATAAAAAATTTGTTGCAAAATACAATCTTATCGGTTAGTTTAAGCTTTGTTTTGCGGATAGATGGCCGAGTGGTCGAAGGCGCACGATTGGAAATCGTGTGTACCTCCAAAGGGTACCGTGGGTTCGAATCCCACTCTATCCGCCATTTACAAACCCACCTTTTGGTGGGTTTTATTAATAAAAATATCTCTTACACAACAAGAAGAATTGAAAAATGATATAAAAAATAAGGTGCGTGTATGTGAAATTCTTAAAAAATATGGAATCACTAAACCGACTTATTACAGATATAAAGAGAATTTTGGGTTGTAATTATAAAGGGCGGATTTATTCCGCCTTTTGTTTCATAGTTTGTAATAGAACATATTTTATTGATTTTTAATTAGTCATATCTTAATCTACATATAAATTTATTAAAAAGGAGTGTAATATGAGCAAATTTTTATGTTTTTGTCTTGGTGTAATATGCGGAATGATTGCGTTCCCCTTAATAGTGGGCAATGTTAGTGATTATGACAATCCTTACGGAATAAAAGGATTAAGAATGTTAGAAAAAAAAGGTAGTTGTATAACTAATAAAAATCTTGAAATATTTCAAAATCACGCAGAAGGTATAGCATTAGCACATCCAGTAAATGATTTTGAAACACTCGTATTACTTATTGATGAAAGCGGTAGATTGTTTTATGATGGAGAAACGGTTAAAAATCCATCAAAAAAATGTGCCAAACAAATTGGTGTCTACCAATATGAAACTAATGCAGGACCAATTAAAACTGTCCCTGCTGTAATAATTGAATAATATGAGGGTATAATATGAAAAAAGTTTTTTTATTGTTTGCAATAGTTTTATTATCTGGATGCAATAGTTTTAGATGTGAATTTACTCATCCAAATAATATGACACCCGCAATGTTAGAATATTGTAAAGCAGCAGCAAGTTCGTCTGATGTATATGTAGCACGTTAATATGTCTGAATTGCTTGGTGTTATACTAATTTTCTTTTTAATTGGTTATGTCTTATATAAGAAAGCCAAAAGGGATGTTATACGAGAGCAATTACAACGACAAGAGAACATTGATTTAATTAGCAGTGTAACACCTATATTTAGAGGAACATCTACTGAAAGATTCTTAATTTTAACTTTATTAAAACACGGTATAAATTCAAGAACTATATTTCACGACCTATACATATTTAAACCAGATGGGAAAACATCTCAAATTGACCTTGTTGTCGCCACAAGTGTTGGTATAATTGTTTTTGAAGTAAAAGATTATAGTGGTTGGATATATGGAAAAGGGAATCAACAAAAATGGACACAGGTATTATCTTATGGTAGAGAAAAACACCGCTTTTATAATCCTATATTACAAAATAAGTCTCATATATCTCAATTACAAAGAATTTTGAAAGAAAAAGTCCCTTTTTATTCTGTTATTGTCTTTTATGGTAATTGTAGATTAGAAGATATTAGTTTTATCCCTCAAAACACATTTATTACTAAATCTTATAGAGTTCTTGATGTTGTAGAAAGTATATTACAAAATAATCCTATTGCTAATTATAAAGATAAACATAATGTTGTAAATCTTTTGAAAAAAGCTGTTACGAATGGGAGTAAAGATAATATTGAAGAAAAACATATTGATAATATCAAAGATATGTTAGGAGATGATAGAATTTTCAAATAAATTCCTACATCTCAACCACCGAATATTGCCCATTACAATACTTCACAATAGCAAAGTTTCTTCTATTAAGGGCCTGGAATACTACAATCCAAGCCCAACCATTATTAAAAACAATTTGTCCGTCTTTCATTATGTAGGTGTATTTCTTATTAAATGTCATCAATTTATGATATGCGGTGGTTAATTCCATTTATTGACCTTTACAAATATGATAATATTCTTTTGGTAATAATGCGTTGCCCTTTATCTATTAAATAATAAAGATTGCGATTTATTGCTTCTTTGTTATCAAATTCCTCATAAAGAAAATATAACTCATTTAGATTATGTAATAGATTGTTTATGGCATTGATTGCAGGTTTTCGTGATTCACATATTATTATTGAACTTTTTCTAATAGTTGTTCGTTTTTAAATACAGGTGTAAAAAATGAAAGGAAAAACTATGAAAAAGTTTATGTTATCTTTATTGGCGATTACTCTAATATCTTCTCCGGTTACGGCAAAACCGATCAGACATCATCACAGACCTGCTCCGGCAAAGATCATTCATCATCACAAATCTCATCATAATGAACCTTTAGCTTTTGTTGCGGCAGGGGTATTAGGGTTTACTTTAGGCAATATTATTTCTTATTCTTCCGGACAAACTAATTATACTGTAACAACTAACGATAAAGAATGTTTTTTGGTAGTTAGCAAATCAAGCGGTAATGTTACACAAAGATGTGTTGACGGCGATAACCAAGTACTTTATGTGGATTAAAATTGGCGTCCCCGAGAGGACTTGAACCTCCTACCCACAGTTTAGGAAACTGTTGCTCTATCCTGATGAGCTACGGGGACACCTTAGTTTTTGATTATATTCAAACTAAATAAAAAGCAAGTAATTTTTATTATTCTGCATTATTTTTTCGCAGGGTTATATTCTTAAAAAAAGATCCTACTTTTTGATAAATCTTTTGCGACTGTTGAGGCAGTAGTTTTTCTAAAAATTTAATTTGAATATCAGCTATTTGCAACACGGAATTAATATCCACAAATTCGCCGTCGGCATGCATTCCGTCACCACTACCGGAGTGCATTATAACCGTTGATCCTCTTACAGCAAAAGCTCGGGAATCGGTTGCTCCTCCTTCGTATTCAAAGCTGAGAGGGAAACCTAAAACTTCTTCAGCTAAAGATTTATAAGCTAAAATATACTCATTATCTTCACTCATAACAACCGGTGTTGAAGAAGATACTATTTGATATTCAACACCTGAAACCAATGAAGCCTTTAAATTTTCTTCCAACTGTTTTAGCGATGATGTTTCTATCAAACGTATATCACACAAAGCCTCACAATAATCGCTGATAACATTTGACACTTCTCCGCCTTTTATCTTGGCCACGTGCATGGTATCAATCCATTTTTGGTCAGGAGTTATCCCATTCTTAGAATAATAAGGATATATTTGCCGTAAGTTAGCAATTGACTGCATTAACAGTTCATTTGCATCAATTCCGTCCCAAGGGCGTGAGCCATGGGCAGCTTCGCCTTTGGCCGTTAATTTTACAAAAACGGGATTTTTACATTTAACTATCAGCTTACTGATATCACCACCTACATCATTATCCAATACAATCTTGGATTTTAATCCGGTATGTGCCGCTAAAAATGCCTCTGTACCGTGACTGCCTTTTTCTTCATCAGAAGATAAGATAACGCCAAATTTTATAGGCAAATTATGCTCTAAGACATATTCCATAGAGTTTAATGCAACTGCTGCAAAAGACTTCATGTCTAACGAGCCTCGTCCGTACATTTTGTTACCATCTATTTTGGGTATATACATTTCTTCTTGTGCTGCAACAACATCTATATGACCTAATACAAGAACATCATAATCTTGAGAATCGCTATTACTTATGAATAAAACCGGTGCTGAAGGGACTTGTTCAAATAACTCTATTTTTGCGCTACTATCAGCAAATAATGATTTAATATATGAAAAAACTTTATTTATTTCTGATACATTTCCGGTTTCAGAACGAAAACGCATTAAATCTTGCGCAACTTTTATGATGTCCATATTTTTTCCTTTCAATAATATTTTTTTACAATTTATTCACTTAATGTATTCATAATAAAATTAAATTGATAAAAAACTTTTAAAAGAGGATAAAATGAAAACGATTTTTACTATTGTAGCAACTTTTTTATTATCCGTCAGTAGTGTGTTCGCACAAGAAGCTCCTTCTTCCGGAGAAAGCGGACTTAAAATTCCTCGCTTTGTGTCCTTGCGCTCTAACCATATCAATACCCGTTCAGGGCCGGGTTCCAGATACCCAATAGAATGGGTATATTTACAAAGTTCTGCACCGGTGGAAGTTATTGCGGAATTTGAGCTATGGAGAAAGATTAAAGATTGGCAAGGATCTGAAAGTTGGGTTCATAAATCTATGCTTAGCGGAAAACGTGCAGTAAAAGTAATTGCGCCGGGTGAAAATAACTTATTTGCAAAAGATGATTACCAGTCTAAGGTTATTGCAAAAGTGGAAGATGAAGTTATCGGCGAAATAAAAAAATGTCCGGCAAACAATAATTTCTGCCTAATTCAATTTGATTCCATCAGCGGATGGCTGCCCAGACATAGTTTATACGGCATATATCCTGATGAAATTATTGATTAGATAATATTTTTGCCGTCCAACAATCGTCATCATATATTATTTGGTATAAAGCAGTATTCGCCATTCGGTGCGGTAAGATTCCAAATTTCATCAGCAGATACCGGATAGAACTTCCATGTGAACAAACCCCTATTGTTTGCTCCGGTGTTTGAAGTAAGTCATGAAAAACGGCAAACATTCGGTCTTGCATTTGTTGCTTACTCTCTCCGTGCGGAAAAGCTATACTCATATCATTATCAGGAGAATACCATGCTTGGAAAATATCCGGATATGCATTTTCTACTTCTTGAGCTAATAATCCCTCTGCTTTTCCAAGATTGCCTTCTCGCAAATCCGGTATTATCTGAATCGGAACATCAAGCTTGGTTGCAACTATTGTAGAAGTTTGAAGTGCTCTCTTAAGAGCGCTGGAATATATGATTTCCAAACCATTATTTTGCAATTTTTCTGCTAATTGAGCTGCCTGACGTTGTCCATTGAGATTCAACAGACTGTCTATACTGCACCCTTGCCAACGTTTTTCAAGATTATACGAAGTCTCGCCATGACGAAATAAGTAAAAAATTTTAGCCATTTTTTTTAGTCTCTTCAATAGGGATATCCGGAAATAATTTATTGGCTACATTTTGATAATGCTCATTCCATTTGCTGACTAAAAATCTATAAGACCTCTCGCGACTTAAAGTAATATCTATCTCAATATGGCGATCCAGATAATTTGCCAGCTTTGCGCCCATAAATTCATCTTGAGAAACAACCTCAACATCCGGCAATTCTTGACGAAAATAGTTCTTTAATAACGGATAGTGGGTGCAGCCTAAAATTAAAGAATCAACATCCGTAAAATTTGGCGCATAACTTTTGACTAATTGTTCGGCTCTACAAAAATCATCTTTTTCAATTGCTTGCACAAATTCAGGTGTTGCGACCTCTTTTACTTCTAAATCAGGATTTATTTTTAATAATTCCTGCTTATATATATGAGAACGAATCGTGGCTCCGGTTGCGACAACACCGACTTTTTTGGCTCCCGATAACAATGCTGTTTCTACCGTTGGAATAACAACTCCGAGAACTTTAATATCCGGCGCAAACTCAGGAATAAACCTCTGTTGTATGTATCTTAAGGCTATAGAAGTTGCTGTATTGCATGCTATTATTATTAAACCGCATTTTTGGGAAATTAAAAACTTAACAGCGTCTATCGTATAACTTAGAATTTGAGCAGAGCTTTTTTCTCCGTAAGGCAGATTAGCTGTATCTCCATAATAAACATAGTCATATTCCGGAAGAGTTTCTATAAAAGATTTGGTTATAACCAATCCTCCCAAACCGGAATCAAAAACACCTATTCTCATGCTTGTTCTTTAAGATGAAAAATCGCATATACGAGTTATAATGGTGGGTGTGGCTGGGATCGAACCAGCGACCCCTACGATGTCAACGTAGTGCTCATACCACTGAGCTACACACCCTGTTATGACATTGCTTTTACTATAGAGATTTTGCTTTGGCAAGTGTTTTTATAAGTAAGTTAGTGAATATTTAAGCTTTTATTGGTATAATTTTGTTGTTTATTCCAATAAATCCGGTGGTGTATGGTGAGTGATAAAAAATTAGACTTTAAAATTGATTATCGTAACTTGAAAATTTTTGAAGAGTTTAATTCTCGTGATCCAAAGTTTCCGATTGTGTTGTCATCTCCTCACAGTGGGACTCTGTTTCCTGCCGAATTTTTAGAAAATGTGGCGATATCTAAAGATGAGCTGAGGTCGTCCGAAGACAGTTTTGTATCTGAAATCATTATGAATGCGTCAAACGCCGGGATCCCTCTGATAAGCATGAATATTCCTCGTACTTTTATTGATGTAAACAGGGACAAAATAGAGCTGGACGAATCGATGTTCAGTAATCCTCCTACAGACAACGGGACATCAACTTGCCGCAGATGTCGTGTCGGATTAGGTATTTTTCATAGAGTTGTGTATCCTAACAAAAATATATATGACGGACTTCTTTCTTATGAAGAAGGAATGGAACGGATTAAAAACGTATATGACCCTTATCATAAAAGATTAAAACAATTAGTTGATAAATGTACACGCAAATTCGGATTTTGTTTATTAATTGACTGCCACTCAATGCCATCTATGATTTGTAATATCATGAATGAAGAAAAAGCTTTAGATTTTTGTTTATGCACTTTATTTGATGAAAGTTGTCCTACTCAAATGTCTGAATTTTTAAGCAAATCCTTAGAAAAATATAAATACCGGGTAGATTTTAATCGCCCTTATGCCGGTGCGTACATAACATTTAATTACTGTCAGCCGAGAAAAAACATATACACCTTACAATTAGAAATTAATCGCGGCTTATATATGAATGAAAACAACTTTACAAAAAAAGAGGTTTTTCAAAGCGTTAGCAATAATATATGCCAAAGCATTTTAGATTTGGGAAAATTTTTGCTGGATTTTAAAAAATAATTGTGTTATAAGCCCATCTTGTTTTGAATTTATTTGTTAATATTTATAACAAATAATGGGGTTTTGTTCGGCTTTATGCTCCACAAAATCTATGGATAACCAACCTTAGACTATTTTTTGTTTTGCCGCGTAGCAAGTTGAAATTGGCACATTTATTGCATCGGGATACTTGTTGGCTGGTCTAAGGGAGCAGAGGGATGCGACTTATCGTATCATTAAATTTAATGTTTTTGTTAATATTGCTGATGTTTATTCAGCCAGTACAAGCTCGGGCTTACACAGAATTTAGGGATGATGCTCTGGTTTGTATGAAAGCAACACAAAAATTTGAAGAAAAATATCAAATAAAAGAACACTTACTTAGCACTATTGCAAATGTTGAAACAGGACGTTGGAATGAAAAACACCAACAAAAGCTTGCTTGGCCTTGGACAATTAATGCTCAAGGCAAAGGAAAGTTTTTTAAAACTAAAGCTGAAGCCGTTCGTGAAATTAAACGTTTGCAAAAGGCCGGCGTGAAAAGTATAGATGTCGGTTGTATGCAAATAAATTTAGCATACCACCCTAAAGCTTTTAAAAGCATAGAAGATGCTTTGGATCCGCATAAAAATGTTGAATACGGGGCCAGATTCTTGAAATCATTGTATAAAAGAAAAGGCAACAATTGGATAAAAGCTGCTACTGCTTATCACTCCAGTGTTCCTAAAAAAGCAAAAGTATATAAGAAAAAACTGGTAAATACATACGCAAGTATAAAACAGGCTCTAAACAATTCTCGCAATACTTTCAGAAAAACAGAGCAAAAAACTGTCAAAACACTTGCAACCAAACATGCCTATGATAAAAACAAACTAATAATTGAGCAAAAAATTGCAACAAAGGCAAATGCTTGGCGACAATCTAAACTTCAAGAATATCGCAATAGCAAGGTCTCTAATTAGTTAAGAGGTATTATGGCTGATTTTTTATCTGAAGATGGTCTATATTGGCGTCCTTTGGGAGGCAACAATATAGACCAAATCAGCGGGCATTGTTACCAATATACAGATACAAAATGCACATCTTCCGGATTTGTTACATCAACGATAATTGTAGATATCGGTAAATTTGACAACCACCAAGCTCTCGGAATCAAAAATTCTGTCGCAGCAGTTCCAGATATTAGAGAATTGTTGGCGTTGTTTAGTCCGTTAGGAATATTTTTAACTCACTCTCATCCTGATCACATAAACGGGATTGTTCATTATATCAATGCCGGATATAGATTTCCGCCATTATACGGCGGGCTATACACCAAACTGGTGTTGGAAGAATTATATAAAGAATTTGGAATATCTGAAGAAAAGCAGCCTCAATTTATTGTAATCAAAGAAGGCGACATCATAAACTGCGGCAGCTTAAAAGTAGAAATAATTCCATCCTCACATACCTGCCTTGATTCTTTCGGTTTATTAATAACCAATCATCAAAACATTTGTGTTTACCATACCGGAGATATGAAAACCGATAACAGTACTTATTTCAGACAACCGACGAATTTAAAACGCTTAAAAGAACTGAAAAATAAGGTTAATTTTGTGGTCGCTGACTTTTATGGCGCAAATAATGACGGTTTGGCGGTCAGAGAGGTTGAGACGTTTAAAAAACTTTCATTAATTATTTCCCAAAAAGCTCCGAACAAAGTATTTATTCCGGTATATCCTACACACGCTGAAATGTTTATTATCGCATTTTTGGCGGCTCTAAAGAATAAAAAAAATGTAATATTTTATGGAAACCAAGACTTTTACAGCTACATAAATCTGATTAAACTCAGAGGCATTGATTTTGAGCAAATTGCCAGAAACAGGATAAAAGTGAGTGTCGGTATTCCTCAGGATATTAGTGAATTTGACAATAATTTTGCGGTTATCGGTACTTTTAACAATATAGGAAATACTTTTAAAGAAACCCCTACGGATAGTTTGGGTATTATTACCTCTGGAACATTTTTTAATCCCTTGCGCGGTCAGCTTAATGCTCGCAACATACCTTTTACCGGTGTTGAAGAACACTCTGATTTACAAGGTTGCGGACATAGCTCTTGGGGAGATCTGGAAAAGATAAATACCATTTTAGAAAAGCCTGTATTTATTCCCACGCACTGCCCGATATACTTGATAGAAGATTGTAGGCAATTGGCTAAAGAATCGGAACTAAACATTGCCGAACCAACGGCACATAACAATCATTTGTATAAATTAAACGAATCGTCTTATAATGAAATATCTTGCAATCCGGCAAGCTGGCTAGTGGTAAATTATATTGCAGGTAAAGCTTTTTTTACGGAAGTTTGGCAAAGACCGACCTCCGGTTGCGGTTTTTTAAAAAGAACTTTCAGCAAACGCAGATCTTGTAATAATTTTAAAACCATGCTTTATAAAAGAAAAAAGAAGAGAAACAGTCATGATAAAAAAATATGTTAATGAATATGATATTCGCACTTATGAATGTGATAGGAATAACAATTTACGAATCCTTACCTTACTAAACATATTTCAAGATATGGCGGATAATCATGCCAAAACAATGGGGTTAGGAATAGATTACGTATTATCCAAAGGCTTGGCTTGGGTCGGCTCAAACTATGTTTTAGATATTGAGCGCTTGCCGAAAGTTCACGAAAAAATAAAAATTGAAACTTGGCCGGCAGAAGAAAAGAGAGTTGGCGCAATAAGAGATTTTGAAGTTTTTGGAGAAGACGGAAAAAGTATTATTCAAGCATCAAGTCAATGGATATTGGTTGACTTCAGAAAAAAACGACCGGTCGGGTTACGGGAAAACCTTCCGGAATATATTACCTTGCCAGAAAGAGCATTAAAAACTGATTTTGCAAAAATTCCCGAAGTAGAAAGAATTGATGAAGAAACAAAATTCAGAGTCCGTTTTGATGATATTGATATGAACAAACATGTCAACAATGCCGTATATGCACTATGGGCTTGTGAAGCGGTTGATCCGCTATTCAGATTGGAGCATGATCCCAAACATATTGAAATAGCTTTCAAAAAAGAAGGACTTATGGGAGAAAAGATCAAAGTATCCACGCAATGCGAAGGATTGCATACTTTTCACAGTATATGCACTTATGATAGTGATAACAACCGCGAATTGGCAAGGGCTTATATAGAATGGAAATGAAAAAAGACGGCAGAAAGCCGTCTTTAATTAAAACTTACTTGCAACTTCACGATAAAGCTCCCAAAGATTCTCCTCCGGATGCTCGGCAATGTATTTGTCCAGCTCATCTAAAATAATTTTACAGCTTTCCGAATCTAAGTAATCCAGAAATGCACCTTGATCCGATGAGTATGCAGAGACAAGCCACTCAACAATTTCTCTCGGAGACTTAAGGCCATGCCGTTTTACTAATATTACATGGTGCCGATACTCAAGCACATTAACCAATAAGATTAATGTGAAAATGAGTATAACTATCACGCTTCCGTAGAATGCCTCATTGGCTCCGACAAAGAAGCTCACTTCTGCAAAAATGAAGCTGAGAATAATCAGCACAAGCAACATTACTTTAACTTTTTTGTAAAGTTTCACATCTGTTTTCATAATAATTAGTTTATAGATTAATAATTTAAGAATATTAATTGGTAATGCTAAAATAACGTATTTTATAAAAATAGCAAGAACTTTAAAACCAAAGGTGTTCAATTAAAATTTTGCATCCTAACAAAATAAGAATAATACCGGCAGTTATCTCCAATAACCGAAATGGTATGTTCTTAAAGATATAACAAAGATTAAACCCTATTATTGACGACAAAAATGCAACAATTCCTATTATTGCCGATGAATCGTATATTGCCGTATCAGTAAAGAATAACATTGTTCCGCTTACAAAAGCATCTATTGATGTTGCCAACCCGATAAGAATCAAATGTTTCAATTTAAGTTCTCGGTACAACTTATCATGTCCGTTTTCTGAACTTAAAGCATCTTGTATAATTTTTATTCCTAACGCAAGGAACACCAAAAAAGCAATCCAGTGATCTATTTGTTCTATGTATCGGTATATATTTTCTGTCCCGAACCAACCTAAAATAGGCAAAAGGAATTGCCCTAAACCAACAGATAAAGCTATTTTTAGAGATGTTTTACACCTGTTTTTTGATACCACCAACCCATAAGAAAAAGAAACGATAAAAGCATCAACCGCTAATGCGAGGGCCAGAATAATAACTTCAGCAAACGTCATAAACGTTCTCCTTTATTGTATTTTTTATTTTTATGTTATAATATCCTAATCTGAAAAGAGGTATTTATGACAGATTATAGCGAAGATTATTTATTAGACAAGCGGATTAAAATGTTTCAACCGCAGGACGGATATCGTGCCTCAAGTGATGCAGTACTTTTAGCGGCTGCCGCGCATAGAATATCTGCCCAAGATAAAATTTTGGATGTCGGATCCGGTACGGGGGCAATAAGCTTATGTATTGCCGAGCGTTTCAAACATCTTTCGCCCCAAATAACCGGAATTGAACTCCAATCAGAGTTGGCAAATTTAGCAAATTTAAGCGCTCATGCAAACGGATTTAAAAACTTAAATTATATAAATGCTGATATTTTTAATTCCGGATTGGATTTCTGTTCTTTTAATCATGTGTTTTCTAATCCTCCTTATTTTACACCCAATATGCCGACCTCACCGCTTAAAGGTAAAGCAACCGCCCATACATTTACATCCTCAAACATTGAAGATTGGATTACCCTTTGTATAAAAATGCTTTGTCCACACGGTTACTTTTATATGATTAACCGTGCAGAAGCCTTAAAAGATATTATAAAAGTCACAGAAAATCGTTTGGGTGAAATTTGTATTTTTCCGGTGTATTCTAAGAAAGAACAAAATGCCAAAAGAATTATTATCAGAGCAAGAAAAGATTCTAAAGCGCCTTTGCAAATTATGCCTCCTTTACAGATTCATGATGACAATGGCGAATATACCGCAAAAGCACAAGAAATATTACGTAAAGGTTTGGCAATCTAAATTTTTGTTGACAGTTTCAGAATAAAACTTTATAAACAGGTTTGTCCGAGGACCTTAGTCTTTTAGCTAAGGCTTTAAATAACAATAATTAACCGGAGAAAAATAATGAAACGTACCTATCAACCAAGTAAACTGGTTAGAGCTCGTCGTCATGGTTTCCGTACTCGTATGGCAACCGCAGGCGGTCGTAAAGTTTTGGCTGCCCGTAGAGCAAGAGGCCGTAAAAAAATCTCGGCCTAAGAGATGAAAATTTTTATCTTAAAAAAAAGAAAAGATTTTATTAGAGCCGCTCAAGGAGTTAAGTCGGTCCAGTCCAGCTTAATTTTGCAAGCGGCTCCAAGTTTATCCGCACCCAAAAAAATTGTCTGCGATGATACCTGTTATGTAGGATATACGGCAACAAAGAAACTAGGCAAAGCACATGTAAGGAATCGGGTTAAACGTCGTTTACGAGCCGCCGTAGCATGTGTATTTTCGTCTCAAGCTTGCGAAAAAATTGATTATGTTCTTATCGGAAGATTCAAAACGGCATCAGCTCCTTTTGCAAAAATTATTGAAGACTTACAGAATGCCTTAAATGAAGTAAAGTCACAACTGACCGAAAAAAATGAGTAACGAACATGAAAAGACTGATGATTGCACTTATCAGATTTTATCAATATTGTATATCACCGATATTACCTAATGTCTGCCGTTACAAACCAAGCTGTTCGGAATATTTTATTCAAGCTCTGCAAATCCATGGCGTATGCAAAGGATTTGTTTTAGGGGTTAAACGCTTACTACGCTGTCATCCGTGGGGAGGTTCAGGATATGATCCGGTTCCTACTAAAAACAATAAAAAATAATTTATGTGCTTGCTTTGACTGATAATATGTTTTAAACATAAACAAGTTATATTTTGATTTTGGAGATTGCATTTTATGAAAGAAGAAATGAAAGGCTTATACGCCGCTATATTAGCTTCATTAGTCGTTATCTTGCTTGCTAATTGGTTGTTTCCTAGAAACAATTCGGCAAATCAACAGCAAATACCTGCAGAATCTGTTTCCGTAGAAGTAAAGCCTGAAACCGGTGTTAATAATGAAGAGATATTAACCGTTGATGAAGCTCTTAATCAAAACGCCAGAATCAAAATATCTAACGACATGTTAAAAGGGTCTTTACGAATTAAAGGCGCCCGTTTTGATGAATTGTATTTGAAAAAATATAAAGAGAACCTTAATCCTGATAGTCAGGATGTAGAATTGCTGGCGCCTGAGCAAACAGCTAACCCTTATTATTTTGAATTTGGGTGGGTTTCTGCAAAAGAAGATTTAAAGCTACCTAATGCCGATACAAACTGGAAACACCGCGGAGGAAATTTAACTCCCCAAACCCCGTTAACTTTAGAGTGGAATAATAACCAAGGGCTAAAATTTATACGTAAAATAACTTTAGATGATAACTATATGTTTAAAATTGAACAAGTTGTTGAAAACAACACTAATCAAAACATATCCCTATACCCTTACGGCTTAATAAACTTAAAACCTCATCACAATGAAAATTCAACAAAAGTTGTTCACGAAGGTTTTGTCGGTGTAATTGACTCTACTTTGAAAGAAATAAAACTTCCTAATTTGAAAAAAGATAAAAAACAAGAATTTAAAACTACCGGCGGTTGGATAGGTTTTTCCGATCATTATTGGTTGGGCGCTTTGATCCTTGATAACAACGTTGAAACCGCTGTTAAGTTTGCTCAAACAGGCGACAATACTTTTCAGGCAGATTTTGTCGGCCAACCTATAGACGTAGCTGCGGGCAGTGTTGCCACATATAGCACTAATTTCTTTGCCGGAGCAAAAGAAATACGCCTGTTAGACGCTTATACTAAAAAGCTGAATATTGATAAATTTGATTTGGCTGTTGATTTTGGCTGGTATTATTTTCTTACTAAGCCGTTCTTTTATATTTTAGATTTTCTATACAGATTTATAGGCAATATGGGATGGGCAATTTTATTATTTGCAGCTTTATTACGATTAGCAATGTTCCCCATTGCCAACAAATCTTTTGAAAGCATGTCAAAAATGAAAAAAATACAGCCTAAAATCAAAGAGCTGCAAGAAAAGTTTCAAAATGACAAAGTAAAACTGCAAACAGAAATGATGAATCTTTATAAAAAAGAAAAAATTAATCCTGCTTCAGGATGTCTGCCTATGCTTATTCAAATTCCTGTATTCTTTTCTTTATATAAAGTTCTGAATATTGCTATTGAGATAAGACATGCTCCATTTATCGGATGGATAAAAGATTTATCCGCACCGGATCCGATGACAATATCAAAACTTACACATCTTCCGTTGCCGGCATTTTTGGATATTGGTATTTGGCCTATCTTGATGGGATTAACAATGTATATTCAACAAAAATTAAATCCTGCACCGGCAAATAAGGATCAAGCAAGAATGTTTGCATTGATGCCATTGTTGTTTATGTTTATGTTAGGACATTTTGCGTCCGGTTTGGTTATTTATTGGACACTAAGCAATATCCTTTCAATAATCCAACAACGTGTTATTATGAAAAAAATAGGAGTTTAAAATGGATTTTTTGCCACCTGAATTTTCAGAACAGCAAATCATACTGGCAAACTCTTTATTTGCCGGAAGTTGTGAATTTGTATTGGGGGTTGCAAAATTAGAACAATTGCCTTTAACAGAAATGCCGGAAGTTGCTTTAGCCGGTAGGTCTAATGTCGGAAAATCAAGTTTAATAAATGCGATAACCAATAAACGTGGACTGGCAAAAACATCTAATACTCCGGGAAGAACTCAACAATTAAATTATTTTAATTTAGCAGATAAGATACATATTGTTGATTTGCCGGGATATGGATATGCGCAAGCTCCCGAACATTTGGTAAAACAGTGGCAAAAGGTTATTTTTGCTTATTTACAAGGCAGGGTTAACCTTAAACGGGTATTGCTATTGATAGATTCTCGCCATGGAATTAAGAAAACCGATAAAGAAGTAATGGAAATGCTGGACAAAGCCGCTGTTACTTATCAAATTGTTTTAACAAAAACAGATAAAATTACAAAAGCCGATTTGGAAAAAGTAAAATCCAGTATTGAAGAAGAAATTACCAAACATGCTGCTGCATATTCTCGTGTTTTGCTGACAAGTTCCGAAAAAAAGACCGGAATTGAAATGGTCAGAGCAGAAATAGCTTCACTGATTTAACATATATCTTCCAATATACAACTAAAACTTCTTTTTTGTGGGGAGCATGCGTATGCTCCTATTTTTATACTATCTTCAGCTTGCGGAAAATAAAATATTCTTACACGCTCAAAAGTACTTCCATCTAAAGAAAAAGACAGTGCAAAATCTTGCCCCTTTCTAACTAATCTGAACCATAATTCGTTTGGAAGATAATTTAAGGGATAAGTCGCCCAATCAGAATATCCTCCATCTGTAACAATGCTTCCTATTTGCAATTTACGCATATCCGTACTAAGCAAGCTTATTTTGGCCCAATTACGATTATCAATACGCATCATCAATCCACATTGGTCGGAAGCAATCATATCTGAAAAACGCCATTTTACCGTAGTAACAAAATCACCTTGCTTAGTATTATAAAAAAAATGTCCGTTATCTCTATGTAAATTATATGCGGCGTTTTGCCAAAAATCAGTTTCAGGAACAGTGTTAATTAACATTCCGTTTTCAACAAAACGAACATTAAGAGGTTCATTATACCAGCAAAAATCCTTTAGTGCATCTAATAACATCAGAAATTTCTAACCTTTTCATCCGGTGAATTGCGCAAGACTTCTTCAAGCTTTTTATCGGGTTTGTCAGGAGAAACTATATTTAAAATAATTATTTGATCTCCACCTTTAATTCCTTTACCTTTTAGACGGAGTTTTTCTTGACTTGAGGCGTATGCCGGTATGTTTACCGCCACCTTTCCACTTATGGTGGGAACAGTTACCTTTGCACCTAAAACAGCTTCTTTTATAGTTATCGGCAACTCAATCACAATATTATTGCCATCTCTGATAAAATACGGGTGCTTATCAATATTTAGGGTTATCAGTACGTCTCCGGCGCTTCCTCCGTTAATACTAGGATGTCCAAGACCTTTGAGACGCAGAGTTTGTCCGTCCGTTGTTCCTTCCGGAATTTTGACATTTATATTCTTCCCGTTAATGTTAACGTTTTTCTCATCTCCGCGTGCCGCAGATAAGAAATCTATTCGCATAGAATAGTTTATATCTTCTCCTTTACGAGGTCTTCTTGGCGATGATGAAAATCCACCTCCTTGAAACCCACCTCTGCCACCGGTAAATTGAGAAAAAATATCGCTGCCAAAGATGGATGAAAAATCAAAATCTCCTCCTCCGGTACTATAATATCCGCCGCCCTGTCCGAAAGGATTAGATCCAAAACCTGCGCCAAAACCGGTAGGCTTACCATCTGAATCTATTTCATTATTATCATATTTTTGGCGTTTTTCTTTATCTCCTAAAATATCATAAGCAGAAGAAATTTCTTTAAACTTTTCAGCGGCTTCCGGATTGTCTTTATTTAAGTCCGGATGATATTTACGAGCCAACTTACGATAAGCAGATTTAATTTCCGCTTCACTTGAGCTTTTAGATACACCAAGAATATGATATAAATTTTTATTCATTTTTACTTCCTCTCTTATACGCTATATAGGAAGAAAAAAAACTTATTGCAAGCCATAGGTACTAAAATTCAGGTAATTTTTGACAAACAAATGTTACTCGGCGGTAATTATCCGGACGCAGTATTATTTCGTATAAAGAAGCTTGCTTTCCCCCTTTATCTTGGCAATATAAAGCTGCTACAGGGGCGATTTCATCTACACGAATATCTTTATATTCATAAACAACATGTGAAGGAGATTTATCTACAACTCTGGCATGAGCCGCAATATAATTATAATCAGGTTCTTCCCAAATAGCATATTCACTTTCTGATGCACAAGAAACCAATACAAACAACGCAAAAAGAATTACAATTTTTTTCATTAATTTATCTCCTGTGTCTTTTGCTGTTTTCCTTTTTGCTGATCCGAATTTGATTTTAGTTCTAATGGGGTCAAGCCTTCAACACTCTCTCCACCTTTTTGAATAATTACTTTAAGGCGCAAGTTGCTAATTCTCTTGGTTGCTTCCGTATAGTTATATTCCATGCGAGCCTCCTTGGTTATTTGCCATTATATTATCACTTTTTGGTTAACCAATGTTTAATCTAACAGATTGTATATATCTTTGCCTGCTTGCAATAAAATATTATATACTTTTTTGTTCGTAGAATTCTTATTACGAGTATTTTGAAGCTCATTCAACATATTTTGCAGATGACGATTAAAACGTTCGTTTTGCCTTAATTTTTCAATATCACTTATATTCTCTTCGTCATCAATTTTATAGTTAACAACTGCTTTGAGGGTTGCTATGTACATCGCTTCTTTTTGAGATGTGTATTGTGCAGATGTTGTATCAATACCTACCAAAACTAACAAAAAGCTTAATATTAACAAGCGCATTGTGAGCTTCTCCATAAAAATGTTGTTTTTCGTAAAATTTATAAATATACTACTATTATTATATTTCTTTGACTATTGCTTTTTGAAAGTTATTAAACATGAAAAAAACTTTATGGGCTTTATTGGATGACCGTGTCGGTAGTGTCGGACAAGCCAGAGGTGTTTTGCAAGTTCTTGAGAAGCACTTAGACATTACAGAAAAACAACTGGTATATACTAAATGGGCTAAATTACCTAATTTTATAAAAGGTCGTTCATTAATCGGCATTGATACTCAAAACAGTGCTGAAATAAACGCTCCATTTCCGGATATAGTTTTATCTACCAGCAGGCGAACAACCCCCGTTGCTCGTTTGATAAAAAAACAATCAAAAGGAAAGACTAAAATAGTTCAGTTAATGTTCCCTGGTAATACGGGTATTCGTGACATAGACTTGATAATTGTACCTGAACACGATACTATCAAACATAAAAACGAAAAGTTTTTTACGGTTACCGGTTGCCCACATCGTGTAACATCACAAAAACTAAAAGAAGCCGAAGATAAATGGGCGGATGTTTTTGCCGATCTTCCAAGACCTTTTACCAGTGTTATCATCGGCGGCTCAATAAAAGGAAAGCCATTCAGCAAACAAAATGCTGAAGATTTAGCTATGCAAATTAAGCAGCTCCACAATAAACTCGGAGGCTCTCTGCTGATTACAACCTCACGCCGAACCGGAGAGGAAGCTCAAAATATAATTATGAATAAACTTACGGGTATCCCAATGCATACGTTTTTGTGGGGTGAAAAAAAAGAAAACCCCTATATGGGATATTTAGCTTGTGCCGATAAAATACTGATTACAGGAGATTCTGTCTCAATGTGTTCTGAGGCTTGCGGGACAGGAAAACCAATATTGATCTTTGAAGGACATAATTGGCTGACACCTAAACACTTACGCTTTACAAAATCATTATTCAGCGGAGGTTTTGCTACCCCCGTTTATGCAGATAATGCCCTAGACTTTGAACCGTCAAAAACTCTAAATACGGCAGAACTGATAGCCGGCAAGATATTAGAAATCAGGTAGGGAATTATTTTCTGCTTGAAAAGAATCTGCTTCTATCGCCTGCTCTATCGGGCTACTCTTTTTGGTTGCAACCAATCGTTGGAACATACCGCCAAAATAGGTGCTTTTTCTCCATAAAAAATTAGGACGATTTTGGGCGTAGTTTTCTATACCTCTATCCCAAAGTTTTTCCGCAAACGGATGATACAAACGATTATACATACGAACCCAATAACGTAACGGATGCCAAGCACAAGGATTGTGATAATCTATAAAAATTACTTTGCCTCCGGGCTTTGCCGCACGGAGAGCATTGTTAATTATTTTTGATTTGGTAGCAGACGGAACTTCTTGTAAAAGCATAAAACAAAGAACCACATCATATTTATTCTCAAACTTCATTGTGGCCGCATCTTCTCTGAAAATGTTAAGGCACGGATAAATATGCCCGTACTTTTCTTGATTTCTTGCAACTTGAAAAGGATTTATATCTATAAGATCATATTGCCCATACGCACCAATCAATTGTGCAACTTCGTCTATTTGATAACCAAAGACCTGCCCTAATTGTAAAACAGTTTGATTTTGAGATATACCATGAAGCGCTGATGAAACTAATCTTCCGTATTGAAAAAAAGAACGCAAATTAGCAGAAAACCTCGTATCAAGCTCTGAGCTTCGTTCAATACTATTATATATATCTCCATATACCTTAGTCGTATATGCCGGAAGTTTTTTGTTATTCTTCATTTTCTTGCTCCATCATCAATAAATATTGTTTTACGGCGGTTATCTGTTCGGTATAACATTCACGACATTCATTTATAAGCTGTATTGCTTTTTCTGTTCGGCAATTAATGATACAATCTTCTGCACGCTGACAAAGAGTTGAAAATTTATCCATCCCAAAAATCTTACTACCTGAACGCCAATTATGAAAAACATATCTTTTTTTGGCAAATTCAATATTATCCATATTTTGCCAATTTTCTGCCGAACAATTAAGAAACTCATTCCAAAGACCACAAAACTTATCTTTTCCAAAAACAGATAAGTAACGCTCTATTTCTTCGTAATTTATTTCTTTTTTAATCATGAATTAATCCTAATTTTGTTGCCTCTACGACAGCTCCCGTACGGTTATAAACATTAAGAAGTTTTAATATTGCCGTAACGTGTAATTTTACAGTTCCTTCTGTAAGTCCGAGTTCATAGGCTATTTGCTTATTAGATTTTCCCTTAGAAATTAAACGAATAACATCAATTTGCCGAGGAGATAAAA
Organism: Alphaproteobacteria bacterium; assembly: GCA_017457005.1. Taxonomy (GTDB): domain Bacteria; phylum Pseudomonadota; class Alphaproteobacteria; order RF32; family CAG-239; genus CAZU01. Next base: position 53,156 of record JAFTII010000031.1, read on the forward strand.
TTTTCAAATTATCTTCAACATTTTTTGCAACAGGTAATTTTTCAACTTGCTTGAGCAGATCAAACTCATTTTGATCTGTATGATGTAACAGCTCCGGCGGAATATATACCCCACCTGACACCACTAAATTTATGGCACTTATAATAATAGCATTAGATGAGGTTTTAGGAATATAGCCGGCAGCTCCGATTTCTATAGTTTTTTGCACCACTTCTTTATCAAAAACCGCAGATAAAATGATAATCGGGGTTTCCGGAAGGCTTTCGTGAATACTGGTTATTGCATCAAGCCATCGTGAACCGGGCATAGCCAAGTCGGTAAGTACCAATCCGAAATCATTATCTCTTTTTAAGATAGAAAAAATCTCTGTATAGCTTTTGGCCGATACTATCTCCCATTCAGGATTATAGTCTTTTAAGACCATTTCTAAGCCTTTAAGAAATAACTCGTGATCATCTGCAATAAGTATTTTCATTGTATTCTCCTTACTTCCAATCTCCTGACAGAGCTTGCCATACTGATAGTGCTGCCGTTGCAGCTGTTTCTGCTCGCAAAATACGCGGACCTAAAGAAACCGCAGTTACAAACGGCAAATTATAAAGCATTTCCGCTTCAGAATCAGAGAATCCTCCTTCAGGACCTATAAGCAATGCGGTTTTACTTGCCGACTTATCAGAAAAAGCATCTGCACAAGTACGCCCTTTGCCTCTTTCATCAAAAAAGAATATTCTCCGAGATGTATCCCATTGCTTTAGCAATTCTTCTATTTTTGCTACAGGCCTTAAAACCGGAGTGTCCAGCCTCTCACATTGCTCTGCTGCTTCTCTCATTTGTGTTTGAATACGATCTTGCCTCAGTTTATCAGTTATTCCATATTGTGTGATAACCGGCTGTAAAACAGAAACCCCCAGTTCAACGCTTTTTTCAACCAAAAAATCCATACAGTCTTTCTTTAATGGAGAAAAAACAAGCCAAACATCAGGAGACTTCACTGCTTCACGTATCTTTGCATTTAAGTTTATTGATGTTTGTTTTTTATGAATTGTGCCGATAATAGCTGAAAATTCTCCGCATTTTTCATTGAAACAACTTATTTTACTACCACTTTTAAGGCGCATAACATTACACAAATAATGTGACTGCATCTCGTTCAAAACTAAAGGGATGCCTTCTTTCAGCTCATCTTCAACATAAAGACGTATTTTAGAATTACTACTCATTTTTTTGCTCTTATGTTAAATCTGATAATTTTGCTTTGCGAAACTTCCGGTTCTCCATTTTCGCTGACATGCTTGTCTAAAAAAACCTTATAAACACCTGTTTGCAGTGCTTTGAACTCAAATGTTCTGATATTTCCCGACACGTAAGAAGCGACCATTTCTATAGCCTCTTGCGGAAAATCACACTTCCAAACACCTTTATCCGCAACAGGTAAATCAACTTTAACCGTCTGATCTACTTTCATTTTGATTTTCAGTCCATCAATCTCTCGCATATCAACATTCGGAAACGGTTGAGGTTCAACCAAAATTTTATTGGCAATTTTCAGATAATCTATTTCTATCGTTTTCGCCGGCAATGCTCTCTTCTTTTTCACGCTCGGACTTTGGTATGAACCTCCGGTTGATCTGGCTATATTTCTATAAGAAAAGGCACTGCCGGAATCTTGAACTACATAGGCATTAACCGGATATACAAAGCACATGCTTAACAAAATTATACATAATTTAACTATTGTTTTCATTCTAATGTCTTTCATTTTTCTGGGCATAAGGAATAATTAAGCTTTTTTATACATTATTTGTGAGTTATCTTAACTCAAGAAAGTAAAATTTTTATTACACACTAAATCTTAACGGATTGAAAAATGATTATAACCATAGACGGTCCGGCATCTGCCGGCAAAGGAACTTTGGCACAAAGCCTCTCTCAAAAATATCAAATGGCTTACTTTGATACCGGTATGGTATATCGGGCAGTCGGCTTAAAATTAGTCTTAAAAGGCATATCCCCCGATAACGAATCGGAAGCGGAAAAAGCTGCATTGTCTTTAGATTTCCCTCAAATGATCAACCTGTCAAAGGAAGCGGATTTTCGGTCAGATGTGGGAGGAAGAGCGGCCTCTATTGTAGCGGCTAATCCGGCGGTAAGAACAGCTTTGCTTAAAATGCAACAAGATTTTGCAAACAATCCGGTGTTTGGTGATGGGACACCGGCCAAAGGTGCTATTTATGACGGCAGAGATACCGGAACCGTCGTATGCCCGAATGCCGATATAAAACTATATGTTACAGCTTCTCCAGAGGTTAGAGCGGAACGAAGACATAAAGAATTTCTAGCCAAAGGAATCAATAAAACTTTTGAAGAAGTATTGGCTCAAATTAAAGAACGAGATGAAAGAGATCAGCAACGTGCGGCTGCACCGCTAAAACCGGCAGATGATGCCATAATTATTGACACATCAATATATGATGCAAAACAGGTTTTTAATAAAGTTTGCGAAATAATTGATTCTTTTCAAAAAAAGCTTGAAAAATAAATATTTAAGTGTATAAACAAAACACCCTATGCAAAAGGGTGCGCTTTTGTTTGGGAATGTTTAACTTCGCACAAGACCTCCTCATTATATAAATTTGAGGAATGGCATTTTGAAATTTATGAAATATATGATTAATACAGATATTAAAATTCCGGAAACAAATGAAAACTTTGAAGCCTTGCTGAATGAACAATTCGGCGACAAAGGCATTACCGGATCTGTTGTTAAAGGTACAGTTATTAAACTTACTTCTGATTTTGCAACTGTTGATGTAGGCCTGAAATCTGAAGGCCGTATTCCGATGAGAGAATTCGGTCAAAACGCAGAGCTTAAAATCGGCGATGTTATTGAAGTTTATGTTGATCGTTATGAAGATAAAGACGGCAACATTGTTCTTTCTCGTGAAAAAGCTCGCCGCGAAGAAGCTTGGTTGGATTTGGAAAAATGTCTCAATTCAGGCGAAAGAGTTAACGGCGTTATCTTTGGCCGTGTTAAAGGTGGATTTACCGTTGATTTGAACGGTGCAATTGCTTTCTTGCCCGGCTCTCAAATTGATATTCGTCCTATTCGCGATATTACTCCGTTAATGGGTATTACTCAACCTTTCCAAATCTTGAAGATGGATAAAGTCAGAGGAAATATCGTTGTTTCTCGTCGTGTTGTTTTGGAAGAAACTCGCGCAGAAGCTCGCGCAGAATTAATTGATACCCTCAAAGAAGGCTCTGTTTTGGATGGTGTTGTTAAAAACATTACAGATTACGGTGCATTTATTGATTTGGGCGGTGTTGACGGATTATTACATGTTACGGATATCTCTTGGAAAAGAATTAATCATCCGGCAGAACTCCTTTCTGTTGGTCAAACCGTAAAAGTTCAAGTTATTAAATTTAACGAAGATAATCAAAGAATATCTTTGGGTATGAAACAACTTGAATCTGATCCATGGCAATCTGTTGCCAATAAGTACCAAGTCGGCGAAATCTATAACGGTAAAGTTACCAATATTACCGATTATGGTGCTTTTGTTGAATTGGAAGACGGTATTGAAGGTTTAGTTCACGTTTCTGAAATGAGCTGGACACGCAAAAACGTTCATCCGGGTAAGATTGTTTCTACCTCTCAAGAAGTACAAGTTAAAGTTTTGGAAGTTGATGCTGACAAACGTCGCATTTCTTTAGGTATTAAACAATGTACTCCGAATCCTTGGGCTGCTTATATTGAAGAACATGCTGTCGGATCTGTTATTGAAGGAAAAATCAAAAACATTACCGAATTTGGTTTGTTTATCGGTTTATCTGATGAAATTGACGGCATGATTCATTTATCTGATATCTCTTGGGAAAAATCAGGTGAAGAAGCTGTTAAAGACTATGTAAAAGGTCAAGATATCCAAGCTAAAATTATTGACGTTGATGTAGATAAAGAACGTATCAGCCTCGGTATCAAACAATTAACAGAAGACACAAACGGCGCTGCTCTTGCAGCCTTCAAAAAAGGTGACGTTGTAAAAGCAACCGTTAAAGGTATTGACGACAAAGGCGTTATTGCTGAAGTTAACGGTGCCGCAGCTTACATCAAAAAAGCTGACCTCTCTAAAGAGAAATCAGCTCAAAGCCCTGAAAATTATAAAGAAGGGGATGTTTTAGAAGCTAAAATTACTTCTGTTGATAAGAAAAACGGAAAATTAAACCTCTCTGTTAAGGCTTTAGAGATTGAAGAAGAGAAAAAAGCATTGGAAGAATATGCTTCATCTACCGGAAACTCTGCTTTAGGAGATGCTTTAGGCGAAGCTCTTAAAAAGAATGCCTAAGTAGGTTGATTTATATAAGAAAAGCAGGCTTTTCAGCCTGCTTTTCTTATTTGCGTTTTTTTAATATATTTGTGACATAATATAATAAAACTAATTTTAATTCTTAGGAAACACGTTATGGCAAATATAACCGATACATCTTTTTCAGATATTTATATTACTCCGGATAAAAAAGCATATATCCCTGATTTACAAACCATGAATGCTTTAAAATTATATGAACCAGAAGATTTTGAGATATTTTTTGAACAAATTGCTAATTCTTGGGATGGGAAAAACCCCAGCTATTCTGTAGTATATAACGGAATATATTACAGAATAGAGAGAACGGTTACTTTAGACGGTGTACAGTATTGTGCAAGGAAAATGCCGGAAGAAGTACCGTCTTTTATGTCTTTGGGCTACCCTCGCCAATTAGAAAAATATATGTTGTCTTTAAAAAATGCTTCAGGATTAATACTTTGGAGCGGACCAACCGGTTCAGGAAAAACAACTTCAATCTCAAGCTTGCTAAAAGAATACCTTATGAATGAAGGTGGTTTTGCATACACTATTGAAGATCCAAATGAACAACCTCTTGATGGAATATATAATGCAGTTAACGGCGGTTTAGGTTTATGCAAACAAACTATGCCGGCAAACGGGAATTGGGGAGAATCTTTAAAATCGGCTCTTCGTTCTCACCCCAGATATATAATGGTTGGAGAAATAAGAACACCGGATACGGCATCTGAAGTTTTGCGTGCGGCAACCTCAGGTCACTTAGTATTATCTACAATTCACGCTAACAACCTGACTGATGCAATTAACTCTGTTGTAAAATATGCCTCATCCAGCGGTATGAGTGAAGAGTTGGCTTATGACTTGTTTTCAAGAGGAATGCTAGCGGTTTTGCACCAAACTCTGGTAGGCACATCCGTAAAAAGAGCATCTGTTTCTTGTTTGTTTGCAAATGCAGATACAACCAAAGGCGACCAAGTACGAGGCATTATTAAATCAGGCAAGCTAAATTTAGCAACATCCATTGAAACTCAAATGACCAGAATGGCTCGCGGGCTTCCTTTGTTTTCAGATATTTCTTAATCCCAAGGAAAGACGACCCATTTATCGGGTAGAGATATTGTTTGAAAATCAGCAATTTCTCTTCCTTGCGGTTTGGCATATACACAAGCAAAGCTTGCTGACGGGTACAAGTTTTTCAGCATTTTAACGGTTCTACCGCTATCTGCCAAGTCATCAACTATTAAAGTTTCTGCCCCATAGTTCATTGACTTACTGATAATTTCAACATCTTTATCAGAACGTTGCTTACTATCATCATAACTTGAAACATTAATTAATTCACAATTTCTTATATTTAATTCATAAGATAAAATACCGGCAGGAAGCAAGCCTCCTCGGCTAACTGCAACTATTTGCTTAAAATCTTTTGTTGATGACTTTATTTGCTCGGCTAATAACTTAACGTGCTGATGAAAATCTGACCAACTTATATATATTTTTTCAGTCATTTAACTTATCCTTGTTGAGCCTTTAATTTATAAATATATTCAACGACATCATCATCATCCCAATCTACCGTACCGCTAATACGACCGATTTCTTCGCCTGATTTATTAATTAAGACAGTGTGAGGATATGAAAAAACACCAAAATCTCCGGCTAATGTTCCTTTTTTATCAATATAATATTTTACATCTGTAGCTCCATATTTTTGAAGCAATTGGCGTTGTTCCCATATTCCTGTCCATTCCTCACTGTTAGAAACCAGTAAAACCTTTATACCGTTATTTTGGGTTTTATTGACAAATGTATTAATCTCATCAAGTTCTTTTATACATGGTGCGCAATATCGTGACCAAAACATAACCAATACAAAATCACCCCGAAGATCATTTAAGCGCAAAGATATGCCCTCCGGAGAATATATCGGAGATTGCGGAGCCGGACGAGAATAGGCAAAAATATTGATTCCGCTTTTTGCCATTACTAAATTTGCACAGACACAAAATAAAACTATAAGCAATATTTTTTTTATCATCGTTTTCTCTGCATAACTTAATTTTTGCTTAACTCTTATCAGCTATATATTTATATTATACCCATAACAAGTAAAGGAATGGTTATGAAAAAATATTTATCTTTGATATTTTTATTTACAATTTTTTGCATGGTGGCCGCTTGTGGTAAAATATCTAATCCGGAAGCTGTACCTAATAGCGGATATCCGCATACTTACCCATACAGATAAGGAGATTTATAATGGCCGAAAACTCTTTTGAAAACGAGCTTATTCCTTATGTTGAATTTGCCGATAATGCAAATGAACGCACTCCTTGTGTATTGGTTTTGGATTGTTCCGGTTCAATGCGAGGAGAACCCATCAAGCAATTAAATGCGGGGTTAAAAGCCTTAGAAAAAGAATTAAAAGAAGATATTGATGCCAGCTCAAGAGTACAACTTCTGATTATTAAAGCTTTCGGTAAAGATGAAGCTATTATTGCTTCTGATTGGATTGATGCTATGAATTTTGAAGCTCCTACAATGGAAGCCGGCGGGCTGACCCCTCTCGGAAAAGCAATGGAATTGGCTCTACAAAAAATAGAAGAACAAAAATGTCTTTATGACAGTTGCGGAATAACATCTAAAAGACCTTGGGTATTTTTGATAAGTGACGGTGAGCCGACTGATTATGACTGGGAAATAATTGCTAAAAAATGTCGCTATGCTCAAGATAATAAAAAAGTCGTTGTTCATGCCGTTGGCACACAGGGTGCAAACTTAGAAAAACTCGCAAAATTTTCAACAATGTCTCCCAAGCGACTTACCGGATTAAAATTTACAGAATTTTTCTTATGGCTCAGCAGAAGTGTATCTTGCATTTCCAGAGCTGCTCCCAATACCCCTGACCTGCTAGAAGATACCGGAGAATGGGATGAAGAATAAACCCCGAATCGTTGCAGCCAGTGTGAGAGGTTCTCTCCATTCCATGTATCAATTGCCTTGCCAAGATTATAACCGCCATGCAATCGGGAAAAATTTGGTGGCAGTCGTGTCTGATGGAGCAGGATCTGCCAAATTCGGAAAAACAGGGGCAAAAATCATTTGTGATACGATATGTAATATCTTGAAAAATGCCAAATTCAAAAATATAAAAAAAGATATAATATCCGCAATACATCTTTCCAGAGAAAAATTAATCTTACATCGTAAAAACAACAGCAAGTCTGAAATCGGCATAAGTGATTTTGCAGCAACATTAGTCGGGGTTGTTTATCATAAAAACAATGGTATTTTTTTTCATATCGGAGATGGCGCAGCCATTGCCTTAAAAAACGGACATAATGAGGCAATAATTTCAAAACCGGAAAATGGGGATTTCAGTTGTGAAACTTATTTTTATACTCAACAAGAATGGAGAGAAAATCTGCGTTTTACATCATTTGATAATGTAAATTCTATTTTTTTGATGAGTGATGGAGTAACTACATTTTCGCTCAGTTCTGATTTTCATAATATAAAAAATAATTTTATTACCCCTATAGATACTTTTCTGCGTGAAACTCAAAACAAAATCAAAGCCGTAAAAGCCCTTGCAAATACATTAAATACGCCCAAAGCACAAAAAATCAACACCGATGATAAAACGTTGGTTTGGATAAAGGTAAACTAAAATGCAAAAAACACCTCATTCTATATTCAATGCCGTATATGCAGATGGAAATTTTGAAAAAATAACTCTCGGAAAAATATTAAATCGGGGAGGCGCTTCCGGAAAAATTTATGAGGTTGAAAATCATCCGCAATTAGTAGCTAAAATTTTTCATAACACAAAAAACAGTCCTACCAATCGCAAAAAATTAGAAGCAATGCTGTTAAATAAACCAAGTTTCCCGCCGGTAGTGGAGACAGATGGCGTAGAATATACTCAAATTGCTTGGCCGGAAGCTTTGTTAGAAAACGAACAAGGATTTTGTGTCGGCTACTTAATGCCTCTCATTAACATGACTGAAGCAGTTTCTTTAGATCATCTTATGCAAAAAGCTGTCCGAAAGAAACTCGGACTTCCGGAAAAATATGCTTATCGTATATTTGCAGCATATAATGTTGCCTCAATGATTACATCTTTACACAAATGCGGGCATTATATGGTTGATTTAAAGCCATCTAATGTTTCTGTTTATAAAAGTAATATGTTAGTCGCAATGGTGGATTGTGACGGTTTTTCCATTAAAGGCGAAAATGACAGATATCCTGCTGAATTTGTGAGCGAAGAGTATATATATCCGGAAGGAATGACACTATCTTGTCAAGAGATGGGAGAAGAACAAGATAAATTTGCTTTAGCCGTTATTATATTCCGTTTACTAAACAACGGAATCCATCCTTTCTCCGGCACGCCCAGAAAAAATGATGCAGAAATGTTAACCATTCAAAACCGAATAGAAAAATATCATTATGCTTACGGATTATGGCCGGATAAATATCAAGCCCCTCACCCTTACAGTCTTCATGAATATTTTGATAAAACGACTTTAGAAATGTTTGAAAGGGCTTTTGTAAAAGGCGAAAACCGACCTACAGCCTATGAATGGCAAGAACATTTATGGAAAATAATGCATAATCTGAAACAATGTAAAAACAATCCAAATCATGTGTATTTTACATCTAAAGGCTGTGGACTGTGTATGAATGAAGATAAATTTTATCATGAAATCAGCAAAATAAAACAACAAAAACAAACCCCACCTAAAATACGAGGTATTAAAGTTGATGATTTGGCAAATGAAAAAATAACCATAAATAATACAATTAAAAAAGCTCTTGAATCCAAAATGCACCGTATTGTGTTGGGAATTATTGTTTGCTATATGTTATTTTTCGGTATGCTATATAAAATATTAGCTCCGCTTAAAGAGTTGTTGGACAATGTCGGAATCGGCGTGCAGGCAATCTTAACAACATTTTTGCTTTTAGGAATTAACAAGCTTATTTCAAAATATCAAACGTTGTTCCCTTTATTAAAAAATAAAGCTTTAACAGATATGTTGCAAGTATATGCGCTAATTTGCATAATTATTGCGCTTGTATCTGTTAATGATATTCCTAATAATTTACTTGAATTAGATTTTTAAAAAAATTATATTGCTAGGGTAAATATTTACTTTTAAGGAAAAAACATTGAAAAATCTTAATCCGATTATGATTTCCGGAAAGGAAGTTCTTCCTTTAATAGAAGGAGGAAAGGGTATCAACGCCAGTGATGGTCGCTCGTCCGGAGCGTGGGCTCATGAAAATTGTGTAGGTACATTTTCCGGTGTCAGTCCTGATTACTATGATGAAAACGGAAAAGTCATTCCAGAACATTATTTAACAAAAAACAGATTAACCAGACATGTCGAAATGGTTGAGCAATCAATAAAAGGTTGTTTGGCTCAAGCGAAAATTGCTCATGAAATATCCGGCGGAAACGGTCGTATTCACATGAATATGTTATGGGAACTTGCAGGTTCTCAACAAATTTTGACCGGTGTGCTGGAAAAAGCAAAAGGCTTAATAAACGGCGTAACTTGTGGTGCAGGATTACCCTATAATTTAGGAGAAATTGCCTCCAAATTCGGAGTTTATTACTATCCGATTATCTCATCAGCTCGTGCTTTTCAAGTTCTATGGAAAAGAGCTTATAATCGCTTTATGGAGTATTTGGGCGGGGTTGTTTATGAGGATCCTTGGTTGGCCGGTGGCCATAACGGGTTATCAAATGCAGAAGATCCGCAGACTCCACAAACACCTTATGAACGTCTTGTAGAGTTGCGAAAAACCATGAATAGCGTGGGTTTACATGAAAAACCGATAATTTTAGCCGGCGGTGTATGGGCTTTAGAAGATTGGCAAGACTATATTGATAACCCTGATATAGGAAAAATCGCATTTCAGTTTGGAACACGTCCAATGATAACAAAAGAAAGTCCGATTAGTGATGCTTGGAAGAAATTGATGTTGCAAGTAAAAAAAGGCGATGTGATTTTACAAAAATTCAGTCCTACCGGTTTCTTTTCCTCTGCTATAAAAAACACTTTCTTATCGCGTTTGATGGAACGTAAACAAGGAGAAATAACCTTCCAAAAAGAAGCTTCCGATGAATATTCTTATCCTTTAGAAATAAGCGAAACAAAAAAGATTTTTATTAAACCGGAAGATGCAGAAAAAGCAAATAAGCAAATTGCAGCAGGGTACTCCGAAATAAAAGAAACTCCCGATGATACGGTTGTATTTTTATCTGCTGATGAATGGGTGCAAATGAAAGAAGATCGGAAGAATTGTGTCGGTTGCTTATCGCAATGCCAATTCTCAGCTTGGTCTCAAGCAAAAGGGAACTCCGGAAGGCTTCCTGACCCAAGATCTTACTGCATACACAAAACTTTATATGATGTAAGCCATAACGGCAGTATTGTAGATAATCTGCTTTTTGCCGGACATCAGGTTTATCGTTTTGCAACAGATCCTTTATACAGAAACGGAATACCGTCTGTAAAAGAACTGATAGAAAGGATAAAAACCGGAAAATAAAATTTTACCCCTTGTTATTCAAACAAGGGGTTTTTTATATTAACCAATATTAAACCTGTAATAATTATACTATAGTGAACAACAACATTAACTTTATCGGTATATTACATGTTAAGTTTAAAGCATTTATCCATAAGTTCATTTAATGAAAACATTGCTTATATTCATAAGGACTGCAATGCGTATAAAGTAGATGATGTTTCTTCTCTCACAAAAGTAGAAATTCATGGCGGGATGAAACCCATCTATGCTTTTTTGCAAATTGTAGATGATGAAGATATTGTTCAGCCTACAGAAATCGGTTTAAATAATGAAGCGTTTGAAAAAATCAACATTCCCGAAGGTGCTAATGTATCTATGACTATAGCTCCTTCAGCTCCAAGCTTGGTTTCCATAAAAAGGAAAATAAACGGAAACATATTAAACGCCGGAGAATACTCGTCTATAATCAATGACATAACATCTCATCGTTATTCAAATATGGATATTGCTTCTTTTTTAGTGGCTTCCGGTTCATTTATGATTGCTCCGGAAGTGCTTGCTTTAACAGAATCACTTATCGGAGAAAATACATTTCACTGGGATAATGAGAATATTGTTGTTGATTTTCATTGTTTGGGCGGTGTTCCGGGTAATAAGACAGATATTATAATTGCAGCGATTGTTGCGGCTTATGGATTGCCTATGCCCAAAACAGCGGCTCCATCTCTGACATCATGCTCCGGAGTTGCTGACACTTTCTCTGTTTTGGCAAATGTTAATTTGGATGAGAATAAATTTAAATCTATTGTAAAAGATCATAGAGCAGCTATTGCCAATTATAACAGTTTACCAATTGCTGAAGCAAGCAAAACTATTGCTTCGGTAGAAAGGCATTTAGGGTTGCTGCAAAATCAACATTTGGCGGCATCTATTTTGGCTATTAAAATAGCGGCAGGCGTTACACATTTGGTGTTAGACATTCCGGTAGGACCGACATCAAGAATCAAATCTACTACCGAAGCTATGCGCTTGCGTAAACTGATTGAATATGTCGGAGATATGTTATCTATTGAAATAGATGTGGTTATAACGGACGGAAGTGAGCCGATAGGAAACGGTATCGGATCCGTACTTGAAGCTCGTGATATAATGAAGATACTTCGCAACAAGCCGGATGCTCCTCAAGACTTATTAGAAAAATCTTTGTTCCTTGCCGGAAGAGTTTTAGAATTTGACCCCCAGCTCAGGGGCGGGCAAGGATATGTAGTTGCTAAAGAAATTCTTTCTTCAGGTAGAGCCTTAGATGCAATGAATAAGATAATTTATGCGCAAGGTAAAGCTTCTCAACCCAAACTCGGGCATTTAACCAGAGATATTGTAGCCACCCAAAGCGGTGTTGTTGAAAGCATTGATAATACCCGAATTAATAAAATCGGTGTGTTAGCCGGCGCGGCTCAATATGCCGGAGCAGGGTTGGACTTGCTTAAAAAAGTTGGCGATACGGTTGAGCAAGGAGAAACATTATATCGTATTCACTCCGTGAATTCTACGGATTTTGCTTTTGCCAATTCTGTAGTTGACGGCAACACCGGATATGAAATAAACACCAAAGGGGTATATTAATGCCCAAAAAACTGCGCATTGCCATTATCGGTTGCAAAAACATGGGGCAAAAACATTTAAAATGTTTGCAAACTTATTTTTCCGATAAAGTAAAGATTGCAGGTATATTAAACTCATCTCCGGAATCAACACAAAAAACCGCTTCTGAATTAAACCTATCCCCTCTTGAAGGATTAGAAACATTAAATCGGCGTAAAGTTGATGCTGCGATAATTGCAACTCCACCGGAAAATCATTTTCAGACAGCGAAAACCTTGTTGGAAAAGAAGATACCATTATTAGTAGAAAAACCTTTTGCAGAAAATGCCGAACAATGTTTGGAACTTATAAGATTAGCAAAAAAGAATAATATTCCTCTATTAGTCGGGCATACAGAAAATTATAATCCGGCAGTATTGTTATTAAAAGAATTATTAACCGAACCTATTTTATCTGTTGCCGGTATTCGGACATCTAAAAACGGCGGAATAAAAAAAACACATATCATTTCTGAACTTATGATTCATGATTTGGCTATTGTTGAATCACTTATAAAAGATGACTGGTGCGAAATAAGAATTGATAAAGATAGCAAATATCGTTGGGACGAACATGCTATCGTAGAAATAAAGTACTCTTCAAATACTATCTTAAAATTAGAAGCTCTAAGAACCTATGATGCCGAACTTAAAAGACAAATGAGAATAATTGATGCCAAAAATAATATTTGGTTAATTCGTTTTCTGGAAAGAGAATTGTATAAAAACGATGAATGCCTTTGTTCCGGCGGAGATTCTCTAAAAAATGAACTTGAAGATTTTATTAAAGTTGTTTTGAGAGAAAAGAATCCGAATATTGATATCTATGATGCAATGAAAATTGTGCATTTTTGTAATGAGCTTAAAGATATAAATAAAAATATTGTTTCTACCCTTGCATAGGTAATTTTTCATCCCTATATAAGTTTTAGAATTTGATTTTATAACATTAAGGAAGAAAAATTATGAGTAAAGTTATAGGTATTGACCTTGGTACAACCAACTCTTGTTTTGCAGTTATGGACGGTAGCGAACCTAAAGTTCTTGAGAACTCAGAAGGCGCTCGCACAACCCCTTCCATGGTTGCTTTTACGGATACTGAACGCTTAGTCGGTTTTCCGGCAAAACGTCAAGCTGTTACCAACCCTGAAAACACTTTGTTTGCTATTAAACGTCTTATCGGTCGTCGTTTTGACTCTCCTGAGGTTAGCAAAGACAAGGCTTTGGTTCCTTTCAAAATCGTGGATGGCGATAATGGCGATGCTTGGGTTGAAGTTAAGGGTCAAAAATATGCTCCATCTCAAATTTCTGCAATTGTATTGCAAAAAATCAAAGAATATGCAGAAAGCTATTTAGGCGAAAAAGTTGAAAAAGCTGTTATCACTGTTCCGGCTTATTTTAATGACTCTCAACGTCAGGCCACCAAAGATGCCGGTAAAATTGCCGGCTTAGAAGTATTGCGTATCATCAATGAGCCTACTGCAGCTGCTCTTGCCTATGGTATGGATAAAAAAACCAGTGGCACTATTGCTGTTTATGACTTGGGCGGCGGTACTTTTGATATCTCTATCTTAGAAATCGGCGATGGTGTGTTTGAAGTTAAATCTACTAACGGTAATACATTCCTTGGTGGAGAAGATTTTGACCAGCGCTTGGTTTCTTACCTTACAGATGAGTTCAAAAAAGAATCCGGTATTGATTTGAAAAATGACCGTTTGGCTCTCCAACGCTTAAAAGAAGCTGCCGAAAAAGCTAAAATTGAGCTTTCTTCAACAACACAAACCGAGATTAATTTGCCGTTTATTACTGCTGATGCAACCGGTCCTAAGCACCTGAACATTAAATTGACACGCGCAAAATTGGAATCTTTGGTTGAAGATTTGATTGACCAAACTGTTGAACCTTGCAAAAAAGCAATGGCTGATGCAGGTGTTTCTGCTTCTGATATTAGCGAAGTTATCTTGGTTGGTGGTATGACACGTATGCCGAAGGTTCAAGAAAAAGTTAAAGAAATCTTTGGTAAAGAACCTCACAAGGGCGTTAACCCCGACGAAGTTGTTGCCGTTGGTGCTGCTATCCAAGGCGGTGTATTGATGGGCGATGTTAAAGACGTATTGCTTTTGGACGTTACTCCGTTATCTTTGGGTATTGAAACTTTGGGCGGTGTGTTTACTCGTTTGATTGATAGAAACACCACTATTCCAACTCGTAAGTCTCAAGTATTTTCAACTGCCGAAGATGGTCAAACAGCAGTTACTATCAGAGTGTTCCAAGGAGAACGTGAGATGGCTGCCGATAACAAACTTCTCGGTCAGTTTGACTTGGTTGGTATTCCTCCGGCACCACGCGGTATGCCGCAAATTGAAGTTACTTTTGATATTGATGCTAACGGTATTGTTAATGTCTCTGCTAAAGATAAAGCTACCAACAAAGAGCAAGCTATCAGAATTCAAGCCAGTGGCGGTTTATCTGATGCCGATATTGAAAAGATGGTAAAAGATGCCGAAGCTAATGCTGAAGCTGATAAAAAGAAAAAAGAACTGGTAGAAGCTAAGAATCAAGGGGAATCTTTGGTTCACTCTACAGAAAAAACTCTTAAAGAGCATGGAGATAAAGTTTCTGCTGCTGAGAAGACACAAATTGAAGATGCTGTTAAAGCTCTCAAAACAGCTTTGGAAGCTGAAGATTTGTCTTCTATCAAAGAAAAAACAGAAGCTTTAATGCAGGTTTCTTTGAAGTTGGGTGAAGCTATGTATAAAGCTCAAGCTGAAGCTGCACAAGCAAGTGGAGCTACTCAGGGAGCAGAAACTAATGCTGAACAACCTAAAGATGAGAAAGTTGTTGATGCTGACTTTGAAGAAGTTAAGTAAAAACTCTTAGTGGAAAATTAAGGCCGGAAACTTATTCCGGCCTTTTTTATTTGTTGCTTATTTTGATTGTGATTGTTTTATCTTGGCAATTTGTTGAGCATTATGCTGATTAATCGCTCTATCAAATTTTTCTCTCATAGTTTGGCCGGGATTTATTTCTACGGCATAGCCATGAGGTCTGTCTTGTTTATATTCCGGAAGCGGACCTTTCTCAGGACTTAATGCTGCCTTTCTGGCACTTCCCATATTACCTTGAGAACTCATATTAGCAACTTCTGTTAAATGCAATAAGGTTGTTTGAGATGCATCTATAATTTCGCCATCAACGGCAATATTACGTTTCCACATATCTTGACGCGCTTTATTAGCAATTATTGCAATATTAGTTTCACTATATTCGTTTTTACGGTTAGCACATACTTTCTCAAAGGTGTTCATACGGCGTTTTAGATAAACTTCCATATTTCCACCTCTGATAATGCTACTTTCCGCTTGGTATTCAGCCTCCACCAATTTCTTGTATTCTGCAACCTGATTTTTATCAACTTCTCCGGTTAAATGACCTCGAGTAATACGGTACTCTTTTTCTATCAGTTCGTTAACTAAAGCGTCATTATTATTTTCGCCTTGGCTAAGACGTTTAAATACTTCTTGTTTGTCTTTTGGCGGTACCGGTGTAGGTATAACAGGAATATCTTTAGGCGGATTTTGGTCTTGCTTCTTATCCTTAATTCCCTTCTGATCATTAACCGGTGGAGTTGGAACAACTACAAAATCAGGCTTTTTGGCTGTCTTGCGACCGAGAAGTTTATCGGCAAAACCACCTATACGGTCTTTCATTTTACCAAAAGCATTTCTTACAGGTTCCCAATAGCCCACAGACCAGAATTTTTTGGCTTCTACAGCGGCTTGCCCATCACTCCATCTGCCTTCTGTTCCGGCATGTTCTTTAGGATTATAACTTCCTGTCGTATCATGTTGATTCGTTTGAATACCGTTTACAATATTACCATCACCAAATCTACCAACATGGCCTGTAGCATTATTTTGATCTTGCATCATTAATAACAATTTTCCGACACCTTCATGATCAGTAATTTCTCCACTAGTAATTTGATGAAAAGCATCCATATATGTTATAGCTCTACCATCTATATCAACACTTAAATTTGTATTGTTTGTATAAAGATTTTGCAAAAATTCATATAGAACAACTTTACTATTTGAAGAAAGATTGGCTATGCCATTTTCATCAACACCGCCGACATCAGTATAAAATCTATAATCACCATTTTGTTTAAAGTATTCAGCAAGGTTATCTAATGATTTTAATGATGTATCAATTAAGGAACGATCAACAGAAGATGGATCATTCGGATCTTGCAATAAGTGATGTACAATTTTTTGACCATCTGCATATTCAGAATATCTACCATCATAAAGACGAGTTTCTGCATGATCAACTTGTGCTTCTGTATAATCATAAGTTGTATATTCCGGTGTTCCTTCTTTGATGGGTTCTGGTTTTATAGCTTCTTTTCCTTCTATTGCTCCAAATCCAGAACTTAGTAAACTTCCAGTGGCAATACCGGCACCAACGGCACTAAGTTTTTTACCAACTTCTTTCCAGGCCTCTTTTTTGGTTGCACCATGATTACGAGCGTCTTTATATGTTGAAACACCCATAATACTAACTCCTGCCACCCCAAAAATACCAGCTCCTATAATTCCTGCAGGTTGTCCGGTAATTAAACAAGCGCCGGCAGCAAAAGCACATAAAGATGCAGCATTAGTTCTACCATAAGATGTTCTGGGATCAAAGAATTTACCCCATTGAGGTTTTTCACCTTTAGATTGAGCTTCTTTTTTGAAGCGTACGAAATTGAATCCCATACCTGTAACAGATAATCCGGCAGCCATTATACCGGCAGTTGCTCCTAAGCTAATTGTTGAGCCTGCGGCGGTTAAACCTTTGTATAAGCCCATAGATGCCATTTTCATGGTTATACTTGAGCCGAAACTCCAAATGAAAGTTCTTCCCCAATCTTTTAAGGAATTCTCTTTTTCAAATCTATCTTTAGCTTTAGGATCATGCTTGGCAATAGGCGTATGTAATTTTTTGAGTAACATATTATCTTTACCAAGCCTTTTACCAAAGCGATTAATACAAGCTAAAGTATTATTAACTTCAGTTTTTATGGCAGCTTGATAACCTCCGTTGCTAATTTCCCAATTAATTTCAGGGTTTTCTAAACTTGCTTTAACTTTAGCGGCAATTTCTTCAAACTCTTTATCTTCAATGCCATCTATAGAAGTTGTTTTTTTACCAAGTTCTTGAAGATTACGAAAAGCTTGTTCCTGCTTACCTACCGCATATAAATCATTAAATATATGAGCTTGAAATTCTTGCGTTAAATCTTCATGAGAGGGACGATCTTTGGCGGTGAGGTTGGCTATAATAGTATTGTTGCGAGCAAAATCAACAATTGCCTCTAACTTACTACCCTCTTTTATTTGGGCTCCCTCGGAATATTGGAAAGCATCATTACCGTCTTTATCAATAAATTGAGGCTCTGGTTTTCCTTGTTCATCTAAGAACTTAATGTTACTTAACATTTTGTAGGTTTCCGGAGTAATCTCAACTTCTTTCATTTGCTGAGTGAGATACTCGTGATTATCTGCAAGTTGTGATGAATTGTCAGCAGAAAGATCTTTTTCTATTCCCCATAATTCATCATATAAAGCAATATCTTTATCTAATTGTGTACGAACAGAGTTAATAACTTGTTTGCGTTCTGCTGAAACATCCGGTTCACGAGCATCTAACATTGCAACATAACCATCATATATATCCGCAACATTCATATTGTCATCATAATTATATTGCTCAAATGTGATGTTGGTGATGCCAGATGCGTATTGATCGGTCAAATTATCCATTTTTACAGATAATTTATCCATTCTATTTTGAAGAATAGTTGTTTTTTCTTCATCTTTTTCTTTGTCCAGTTGTGTTTTGGTTCTTTTGTAGCTATCTGCCAATAATTGAGGTATTGCCAGATGAGCATATTTACTTTTATCATCAAGAATTTTATCAATTACGGCATCATTAAAAGCATCTAAACGATCTTTTTCCATTGGCAATTTTTTGCGGAGCGTATCCATAGCTTTGTCAGAATCTTTTTTGGCGGCATCATATAAAGCCTGATTAATTCTTCCAAGCTCCAACAAGACATCTAACTTCAAATCATTCAGAGAATCTTCGTTTGCATCAGAATTATCGCTTAACTCCCTTTCTTGGGTGGTTTCATAGACGACATCTTGGATGTTTTTGTATTTTTTACCATCATCATCAATTTTTTTAGAATCATCATCTTCTTGCTGATTGTCATCTAATACCTGAACATCTTCATCTTTATTATTGTCATCAAGGATTTGAATAATATCTTCTTTTTTACCATCATCATCAATTACTTTGATTTTATCTTTTTCTTTTGGAGCAACAGGCATAGAAACAAGAATTGATTGAGATCTTACCGGAATTTCTACATTGGCAGAATTTTCTCCCTGATAATCTGTTCCTTCAGGCAAATCATAGCCTAAAGCTCGCATTACATCTTCCGCCATTTTGACATCTTCTTCGGTTTTCAGATGATTATTTAGCTCCAAGTATCCGTTTCTTTGCTCATATGCATTTATAACAGCTTCATAAAATTCTTTTTTCTTAACATCGGTTTCTTCAATGTTGTCTAGCAAACCATAAATACCATTTACAAATGTCGGATCATTAAAACCATGGTTGGTTAAGGCTGCGGCTAAATCAGGAACATAGCGCTCTTGAGATTGAAGGGTTGTTTCTTTTTCTATATTTTTTGCTTGCAATTGTTGGATTCTGTCTTTGAGTTCCTGGGTCTCTTTATCATTATAATTATCAGCCCATCTTTTATAATCATCTGTTTCCCAGAATTTTTCCGGTAAATCTTGTCCTGCTTGGAGAATACCATCAGCATAAACAGTGTGAAGATGTGTTTCTAATTTATGTTCGGTT
The DNA here is from genome assembly GCA_017457005.1 of Alphaproteobacteria bacterium. GTDB lineage: Bacteria > Pseudomonadota > Alphaproteobacteria > RF32 > CAG-239 > CAZU01. The sequence goes on from JAFTII010000031.1 coordinate 72,615, forward strand.
TTAGCTAATTCTTCTTGAGTTGATTGTTGTTCATCTTGCAGAGGAATGTCTTTAGAATCAGAAAATTTTTCTTCCCACTTTGAACGATTAAGTGCATTGCCAAGATAGTCATTTAGGGTGGCATCTCTGTCTATCCCTTCTTTTTCCCACTTTTCAACAAATTCTTTGAATTCATCACTATTTCTGATTTCTTGTAATTGCTCGCTTGTAAAATCAACCATTTGCTTTCTCCATGAAGTTGCATATGACACAAGCTTACCACATTTGGACGATATTGGCAAGCTTTTTGTCTAATAATTTTGTATTTTTTATAATTATAGATTCCAATTGCTTAAAAATTTATTTAATTACTTGCTTTTTGAGGATTTTTGCCCTAAGTAAAGGGATAAGTTTAGACAAGATGGCAAAATAATCATGACTGATAGAGACTATTACGAAATTTTGGGTGTAAATAAATCTGCAAACGGCGATGAAATCAAAAAATCTTTTCGCAAGTTAGCTATGCAATATCACCCTGACCGAAACCCCGGCGACAAAGAAGCCGAAGCTAAATTTAAAGAAATTAATGAAGCCTATGAAGTCTTAAAAGATGAGCAAAAACGTGCAGCCTATGATCGTTACGGACATCAGGCTTTTGCTAATGGTATGGGTGGTGCCGGCGGAAATCCTTTTGGCGGATTTGACTTTAATTTCGGTGCCGGCGGTTTCTCCGATATATTTTCACAAGTATTTTCCGATTTTATGGGTGGCGGACAAAGACGCGGATCAAATTATGCTCAAGATGGGGCAGATATTCGCTATAATATGGAGATAACTCTTGAAGAAGCTTTTTTGGGAGTTGAAAAAGAAATTAAAATACCATCTACCCAAACTTGTGAAAAATGCCACGGACATGGCACAAAAGATGGTAAAGAAGCTCCTATTTGTCAACATTGTCAGGGTCGCGGAAGAGTGCAAATGCAAAAAGGATTTTTTGTTGTTGAGCAAACTTGCCCACATTGCCAAGGACACGGCAGAAAAGCAACAGATGTTTGTCCGGATTGCAAAGGGAAAGGGTATTTAAACCAAGAAAAGACCCTAAAAGTTAAAATTCCTTTCGGCGTGGAAGATGGTACAAGAATGCGTATTGCCGGTGGCGGTGAAGCCGGTATAAGAGGAGGTGAAAACGGCGATTTATACGTGTTTATCGGAATTAAAGAACACCCGCTATACACCAGAGACGGCGCAAATCTATATACTCGTGTTCCAATTTCTATGTGTTGCGCTGCCTTGGGTGGAAAAGTAGAGATTCCCGCTATTGATGGCGAAAAATTAGAGCTTTCTATAAATGCCGGCTCCCAAAATGATCAGGTTGTTCGCCTTAAAAATAAAGGTATGACAATGATGCGTTCTAAAGGGCGAGGAGATCTATTTGTTAAAATACGTGTAGAAATACCGGTTAATTTGTCTGCAAAGCAAAAAGAGCTGTTGGAAGAATTCCGCGCAATAAGCAAAGATGATAACTGCCAACCGGAATCTAAAAGCTTTTTTGACAAGATAAAAGATTTGTTTGTAGCATAGTTCAGCGTGCCGAAAAATCTATACGCGGATCAATAACCGTATATACAATATCTGAAACTAATTTTAGAATTAAGCCCAATAGTGCAAAGATATAAAGCGTTCCAAAGATGACAGGATAGTCTCGTGTCATTATGGCTTCATACCCCAGCAATCCTATGCCATTTAGTGAAAAGATTACTTCTATCAACAATGAACCGGTAAACAGCATTTTGATTAAGAGACTGGGAAATCCGGCAATAACAATCAACATCGCATTACGAAAAACATGTCCGTATAAAACCTGATTAAGGCTTAACCCTTTAGCTTTTGCGGTTAAGACATATTGTTTGGACAATTCATCCATAAAGGAATTTTTGGTTAACATGGTTAAACTTGCAAAACCGCCAATAACCATAGATATAACCGGTAGAGTTATATGCCAAAAATAATCTTTTATTTTGTTTAGAAGAGAAAGTTCTTCCCAATTATCAGATATCAGACCATGAAGAGGAAACCACTGAAAATATGTGCCTCCGGCAAAAAACACTATCAAAAATACTGCAAATAAAAATACCGGAATAGCCGAGCCTAAAATTACCACAAATGATGTCCAAATATCAAAATTGCTACCATTTAAAACTGCCTTTTTTATGCCTAAAGGAATAGCTATGAGGTAAATTATTAAAGTTGACCATACTCCTAGAGATACTGAAACCGGCATTCGTTCTTTGATTAATTGCCAAACGGTTTTATCCTGATAAAAACTTTTGCCAAAGTTAAAAACCGCATAATCTTTTATCATTTTGAAAAATCTTATATGTGCAGGTTTGTCAAATCCGAATTGTTTTTCCAGTTCCAAAACCAAATCTTCCGGCACTCCCCTTGCTCCTTGGTATTTGGAAACCTTACTTTGTGACATGGTGCTTGATCCTGAAATTGTGGATTTAGAATCAACATTAAGCCCACTGTATTTGGCTAAAACGTATTCTACGGGGCCGCCAGGTGCAAACTGAATAATAGCAAAATTAAGCGCTAAAATTCCCAGTAAAGTTAATGGAATTAAAAATAATCTTTTTAAAATATAGTTTTTCATTGGCTTGCTTCTCTCCACCATGTATTCGGATTAAACCCGATGTATTTTTGAGGATATTGCAAACCTTTACGATATGCAATGCGATTATAAGGAGAATACCATTGAGGAATAAAATAATGTCCGTGCATTAAAACTCTATCTAATGCATGAATAGCCGTAAAATATTCATCTCTATTTTCTGCATATATAATTTTATCAATCAGTTTATCTACAGATTTATCTTTTATTCCCATTAAATTGTATGAACCTTTAATATCAGCAGAACCACTTCCCCAAATCTCTCGTAATTCGTTTCCGGGAAGGTTACTCATTCTTACGCCTAATATAGCCACTTCAAAGTCAAAATTATCCAGCCTGTTTTTAAAAACATTAACCTCTAAATTTCGGAATGTCATTTTTATACCTATTTTTTGCAGATTTGCGATAAAAGGTAACATTACTCTGGTAAAGGAAGAGCCGTTAGCCGCATTTCCTAAAACTTCTATCTCCAAAGGTTCTTTAGTGGCCAGATTTGTCATTTTGCCATCTATGAAATCATAACCGGCCGATTGTAATAATTTTACGGCTTTGCGTAAATTGTTGCGACCGGATATGTCATCTTTGTGACTTGGTACTACATAAATATCTTTTATAGCTTTTATCGGAGCATTAACTTGTTTCAGTAAAGATAATTCTTTATCTTTGGCTAAGCCTCTTGCTGCCATCTTAGTATTCGCAAAACAGCTGTCTATTCTGCGGTATTGGTTATAAAACAAATTACGATTTGCCCAATCAAAATTAAAAGCCAACCCTATTGCTTCACGAACACGCACATCTGCAAACTTTGCCAATCTGGTATTAAAGCCGAAATATTGCAATGCTGCGGGCTGATTATGAGATAGTTCTGCTTTAATAATCTTCCCTGATGACACCAATTCATTGTTATATCCTTCAGACCAATTTTTGGCGATATATTCTTCTCTTACATCAATGTTGCCGGCAAATAATGCTTGAAGTGTTACTGTGGTGTCCTGATAATATTCATATCTTACTTCATCAAAATTAAAAAAGCCTTTGCGAGAAGGCAAATCTTTTGCCCAATAATCAGAATTGCGCTTAAAAACTAAAAATTTATTAGGAGAAAACTTGTCCAGAATATAAGGACCACTGCCTAACGGCTTTTGTAAAGTCGGCTTTGCAAAATCTTTTCCTTGCCAATCTTTAGATGAATAAATTTTAAATTGAGATAAAATCAATGGAAGCTCTTTGTTGACTGAATTTTTATTAAAATAAAAACGAACGTGATGATTATTGACTTTTTCTACTCGGTTAACATCGGAATAATACATTTTATAAAAAGGGGACCCTTTTTCAATTAGGGAATTATAGCTAAAAATTACATCATCTGCCAAAACCGGCGAACCATCCGAAAATTTTGCTCGTTTGTCCAGCAAAAAACCAATAAATGACTTATCTTCAGGAATTTCAAATTGTTTAGCAATAAGAGGATAAACCGTAGCTTCATCATCTGACGGTATAACTCCTAAGCTATCTAAAGTAAGGTCCGCAACCGATGAAGCAGCAATTCCTTTAAAAATAAAAGGGTTAAAACTATCAAAACTGCCATACTCCGGCAACGTAAGCTTTCCTCCTTTGGGAGCCTTGGGGTTGACATAAGTAAAGCTATTGAATCCATCCTGATAACTCGGAGAATTATATATGGAAAAATAATTTGTTACATTTATGCCTTCAGAAGATGCAACAGCATGGCTCCCGATAAAAATGCTAAAAACTAATGACCAGCCCAACAACTTCATTTATTTATGGTAACTTTCCTCATTTGTCCAATTACCAAAAGGATAAACCATATCTGCTTCATCTTGTAAATCAGCAGCTTTTTGTTCAGAAACCTTTTTTACATTATCTGACCATTCTTTTTTCAGACTATCTAACATCTTTTGAGTATCTGTTATCTCCGATTCAGGAATATTTTGTTCCGGCGATGAAAAAATCGGCTCTTTAAGTTCTTGTTGATCTTCAACAATAAAATCAACTTCTTTTTTTTCATCTTCATCTCCAAAACTTTTTTCTAAGGCTATTGAAAAAGGATCTCTTTCAATCTTAGGCTCTGGTTCACTGTTTTTTTTCTTAAAGAAACTAAGTTTATCCAAAACCCCAAAAGCATTTTTTTTAACCTCTTTGTCTTCGCCTTCACTCGGACGAAGCGGATGAATCTCAGGCATTGCAATATTTAATGAAACGCTTTCTTGAAAAGAATCAGAAAATTGATCTCTCATTCGGTGAATTTCAGAAGATACCGGAGAAAGAATAGAATAAACTTTTCCCATAATACCGGTTTCAATAATATCTAAAAATAACTTATCCTTATCTCGGGTTTCCAACAATTTAAGAATAGAATTATAACGAGCGCAAAATTCCATTATTGTTCCACCAAGAATCGTATCGTGAACACAATATTCCAAAACCCTACGTTTGAAATCAGGCTGTGAATTATTATTTTCTATAATAACTTTTCCAAAAGACCATTTGCCACCGTTTTGGACTTTTGCCCATAAAGTTTCTATTTGGTCAGATGAAACAAGTTTGCATCCTTTTATGATTTCGGATAATAACTCATTTAGCTCTGATATTAATAAGTCTAACCTAGCCAACAAAAAACCATCATTTACATTTTGTTTTGCCTCTATCAGAACCCTGGCTATCAAATCAGAATAGTCTTGATTCTTCTTCATTTGACCTAATAGTTTTTGTAATTGCTTATTTACTTGTTGGTTTTGAACATACTGATTAACATAACCAAATACTGCCCATAACAAAAAAACAGGGCTGCAAACCAGTAGAGTGTAAAGCATAATGTTGGCAATACCGGCATCAAAAAAAGATATTCCGGCAAGACTGTCCGCAATAAAGCTTACAGAAAAAAACAGCCACAAACAAGACGAAAAAATCAATACAAAAAAGATAAAAGCTAACAATGCAGGAGCTCCATTTAATTAACAATGTCTTTAGTTTAGCAAAAGTCTTTATTTTTCCAACAAAAAATATAATGTATTGCACAAAAACACAAAATAAGAGTCGAAATTTGAAAAAAAATATGTTATGCAATATCTGTTTTGTAACTATAAAGAGATAAAAATGAGCAGTAATACAGATACTTCCGTTTTAGATTTTGAAAAAACAATTTTTGAAATTGAATCAAAAATTGAGAGCATGAAATATATTGCAAAAGATGAAGATATTGACGTTTCTCAAGAAGTACAACGTCTTCAGTCCAAGTTGGACAGACATATGCGCCATATCTACAGTCATCTGACACCATGGCAAAAAGCTTTGGTTGCCAGACATCAACAGCGCCCTCATTGCTTGGACTATATAAATGCACTCATAGAAGATTTTACTCTATTATGCGGAGATAGAACTTTTGCCGATGATGAAGCTATGGTGGGCGGAATTGGACGTTTTAAAGGAGTATCTGTTGTAGTACTGGGACAAGAAAAAGGACACGATATAGAATCTCGTATCAAATACAATTTCGGCATGGCCAAACCGGAAGGCTATCGTAAAGCACAAAGACTTATGGATATGGCTGATAAATTTAATTTACCGGTATTAGCTTTTGTTGATACATCAGGCGCTTTCCCCGGTGTTGATGCAGAAGCTCGCGGACAAGCCGAAGCCATTGCAGCTTCAATCCAAAAATGTTTACAAATTCGGGTACCGATTATATCTGTAGTTATCGGCGAAGGCGGTTCCGGCGGCGCTATTGCAATAGCTACTGCCAATAGAGTTCTCATGCTGGAGCATTCAATTTATTCTGTTATTTCTCCGGAAGGTTGTGCCTCAATTTTGTGGCGTTCTGCAGACAAAGTTAAAGAAGCTACGGAAGCTCTTAAACTTACAGCTCAAGACTTGCGCAAATTAGGTGTTATTGATGAAATAATATCAGAACCTTTGGGCGGCGCTCACAGAAACAGAGAATTGACAATTGAACGTGTCGGCGATGCTATTCTTAAACACTTAAAAGAAATGCTCGGACAAAATGGTGAAGAACTTAAAAAGCGCAGAACCGAAAAATTCTTAAGAATGGGGCGTCATCTTGCCGAATCCAATTAATATAACCAGTCAAAATATCGGGTTAGCTTTTATTATTGGTATGTTTGTTATCTTATCAATAAACCTTTTTTGGTGGAAATTAAGTCGCAGAAAACAAAGTCATTCGGAGCTGAACGACATTTTATTACGCGGGCAGGCTGAGCTTGCCGGTCGGATTTCTCAGCTTAGCGAACATTCAACTCAAGAGCAAAATAAAATTGCAGAAGCGATAAGCGAACAACGGTTAGCTATGCTAAAGATTATTGATGAAAAACTTTTAGCAGTTACCAAAAGTGTAGGAGAAGGCTTGCAACAAAATACCATAAAAACGAACGAAACTTTGACCGACCTTAGAGAACGCTTAGCAAAAATTGATGTTGCACAACAGAAAATATCCTCACTCTCCGAGCAAGTAGTATCTTTACAGGAAGTGCTTTCAAACAAACAAGCAAGAGGTGCTTTTGGAGAAATTCAATTAAATGACTTGGTGACATCCATTCTCCCTCCAAGCGCATACGATTTTCAGGTAATTTTATCTAACACAAAAAGGGCTGATTGTGTATTGAAGCTACCAAATCCGCCGGGAACAATAGTTATAGATGCAAAATTTCCGTTAGAAAGTTATCAGGCATTACGAGGGGCTGTTACAGAGCGCGAAAAGATTGAAGCGGAACGCTTTTTTAGAGCTTCAGTAATAAAACACATAAAGGATATTTCAGAAAAATATATTATTGCCGGCGAAACAGCCGAATCGGCTTTAATGTTTTTGCCCAGCGAAGCTATTTATGCCGAACTTCATGCAAATTTTACAGATGTTGTAGAACAATCATATAGAGCTAAGGTTTGGATTGTATCTCCGACAACGCTTATGGCTACTTTGAACACCATTCGCGCAATACTAAAAGACGCAAAAATGAGAGAACAAGCAGGAGTTATTCAAAAAGAGGTAGGTACGTTGATTGAAGACATAAATCGTTTGGATGGCAGGATTGAAAGTCTTATACGCCATTTTAAACAAGCGAATGAAGATGTTGAAGGTATCAAAATTTCATCAAATAAAATAGGTAAGAGAATCCAAAAAATTGAAGATATTGAATTAGAAGAGGTTTCTCATTATCCGCAAGTAGCTCATTTGGCGAATGATGAATAAAAAAACTTTGGATAACTAAACTTTAAAATATTGGCTTTTTTTATTTGTGATATTGATATTTTAAGATAAAAACATTATTATAAACTCTAGTTAATTAAATAAGGAAAAAGAAGTGACTAAATCAGAATTAATTGAAAAAATTGCAGCAAAGAATCCTCATCTTACAATTAAAGATGTTGAACGTATTGTTGCTGTTGTACTTAATAAAATTATATCATCCTTGGCAAAAGGTGATAGAGTTGAATTTAGAGGTTTTGGCGCATTTTCTGTTCGTACGAGATCTCCTCGTATGGCTAAAAACCCTCGTACCGGCGCTCAAGTTAAAGTTGAGGAAAGAAGAATTCCACACTTTAAAACCGGAAAGCAATTGTTTGAGCTATTAAATAAATAGCTAACTTAATTTTATTGAAGGAGCCAAAATATGGGATTCTTAAAGTTGTTAATAGGTTTACCGATATTGGTAGTAATATTAATATTTGCATTTGTAAACAATGATTTAGCAACTTTCAGTTTATGGCCCTTTTATATTGAAATCACAGTTTCTTTGAGTGTTGCAATAGTATTTTTGCTGACTTTAGGATTTGTTTTGGGAAGCTTTTTTTCTTGGCTTTCCTATGCTCCGGTTCGTTCTGCATTGCGCAAACAAAAACGTAAGAACAAACAGCTCAGCAAAGAACATCTTAAACTTTCTAAAGAAGTTGAAGATTTGCATACCAACATCGCAACCCTCAAAGATACTGACATTGTAGAACCGAAGAAGACTTTAGGACAGAGAATCAAAGGATTTTTCTCTAAAAAACCTGTTTCTGAAAACTCAAAACTTTAGTCTTTATAAGGATTATAAAAATGAACTGGTTATCTGACTTTGTACGTCCAAAAATAAAAAAGCTCAATTCTAAAGAAATTGCAGATAATTTGTGGACTAAGTGTCCTCAATGCGGACAAATGTTGTTTACAAAAGAGCTGGAAAAAAATGATTTTGTATGTTCTTCCTGTGATCATCATTTGCGTTTGCCTATATTAAAACGCTTTGCATCTTTGTTTGATAATGGCGAATATAAGTTAATTACTTTGCCGCAAATGAAAGATGATCCGTTAAATTTCCGGGATTCAAAAAAATATTCTGACAGATTGCGGACATATAGAAAAAACACCGGTTCAACAGATGCAATTCGCATAGCTCAAGGAGAAATCGGCGGAATTACCACCGTAATTGCAGCATTAGATTTTAGCTTTATGGGTGGATCTATGGGGACCGTAGTCGGCGAAGGTATCGTTAAAGCCGCTCAAATAGCTACCCGAGGAAATTATCCGTTTATTACCATTGCAGCATCCGGCGGGGCTCGTATGCAAGAAGGAATTTTATCTTTAATGCAAATGGCAAGAACTACTGCTGCGGTTAATATGGTCAAAGAAAAAGGGTTACCTTTTATATCGGTATTAACAGATCCTACTACCGGTGGTGTTTCGGCGTCTTTTGCAATGTTAGGAGACATAAATATTGCTGAAAAAGGAAGCGTAATCGGATTTGCCGGAGCAAGAGTTATTGAACAGACCATCAGAGAGAAACTACCTATCGGTTTTCAGCGTGCAGAATATCTGCGTGAACACGGAATGGTAGATATAGTGGTAAGACGTCAGGAATTAAGAGACACTCTCATTAGAGTAATAAGTATTCTTACCCATCAAAAACCACAAATAGAAACTTTGGCTATAACAGGAAAATAGTTATAAAAACTACCAGGCTTCTGCCGGCCAAGTTGGATTGTTAGCACGCGTTATATTTGAACCCGCAAACATATCGGTATAAGTGGTCAAATTAGGAAGAGTGGAAAAATCTTGCACCGCTCCCGATAAATTAGAGCACGATTTAAACATTTCTGTAGTATCTTCCATACTGTTAGATAAGGGCGGAATAAACCCCATTGTTGAAGATGAACATATATACTTCATTTTAGTAAGTCCACTTTTATCTAATTTCAATATCGTTTTTATATATTTAGCAAGATCTGTATTGCCTGTACCTGTTGAGTTGGGATATGAAGCTTGAAAAAATGTAAATGTACCTCGTGCTGTAATTGTAGAGTGTCCTTGACCAAACTGACAACTTCCAGTTGCTGTTCCTGTTTTTGATGTTGCTCCCCTAAATTTACTAGTAGTTTCACAGTCAACAACTATATTACCTCCTCCATAGGTAAAATAGAGGTATCCACCTGCAGGATAGTATACTTCAAAGGCAATTACATCTCCCAATTCATTATTTGGATCGTTTGGGTTATAGTTATCTCCACCACCGCTTCCGCTGTCACTTCCACCGCTCAAGCAAGCAACTTGGCTGACATCAAACGGACAACGCAAGACTTTTGCCGTGCCACAATCTGCTTCCGCTGAAGTATAGCCTAATTGACTGCAACTCGGTTGCAATATGCACGTACTGTCTTGTGCTAATGCCGTAGTCGCTAACAGCACTAACGGACTTAATATCGCTAATTTTTTCATCTTCTCTCTCCTTTGTTTTTCTATTACCTCAACTACATCCACACCAATAAGCTCGCGGATTGTAATAACCGCGCGGACATCCGCCGCCACATTCCTCACACCAGTAATTATTCACATCATAATATCCTATCGCACAGCCGATTGCCTTGTAGTGCGGGGTGTTGTCCTCACAACTCAAATAACAAATATCTTCTTCATCATAGATAAACGCCGGACTCTGCTCTGCTACATAGCCCTCACTTATACAGTCACG
>JAFTII010000032.1 GCA_017457005.1 Alphaproteobacteria bacterium
TGCAACGTTCACTTATGGAGGCGGTAGTATTTATGTGGATTGTGGAGAAGGAACATTAGTAGGAGGTTCTGCACTATCCAGCGGAACGGTGTCTTGTTCTTATACAGAAATTGGAGATTATACGGTAAAATTGAGTGGAGATTTTACTTATTTTGGTGGAGTGAGCGGAAAAGGAATTGTAAAAAATATTATAAAACTTGATAAAAGCGGGATTACAAAAATGTCCAAAGTTTGCGGAAGTACAACTAATGGTGTAGTACCGCCGCTACCTTCAACATTGGTTAATGCGACAAGTATGTTTAACGGATGTAAAGCAATTAACAGTCCTTATCCTAAATTGCCGGCAACATTAGAAGTGGCAGATAATATGTTTTATGGAGCAACCAAATTTACCGGTAGTGTGGCTTTGCCGGAAATTCTTAAATCTGCTAAAGCTATGTTTAGTGGTAATACAGGATTACAGTCTGTAACCGGATTGGAAAATGCTCAGCTTGAAGTTGGAGATATGATGTTTTATGATACAAAGCCAAGCGGTGTAGTGAAACTACCATCAACCTTGAAAAGTGCCAGAGGTATGTTTGCAGGAATAACAACTTCTTTTACAATTGACGGATTGGAAAACACTAAGTTGGAAGACGGAAGCAGTATGTTTCATAATGCAACAGGTTTGGCAAATGCATCAATTGCTTTGCCGTCAACTCTTACAAATGGTTATTATATGTTTAGAGGAGTTACAAAATTGACTTCGGTTTCCGGATTGGGCGAAACCAAAATTACAGATGGAACATGTATGTTTTATGGAGCAGGGTTGACTACTTTTCCTGGTTTACCAAGCACTCTTTCTATAGGACAGGCAATGTTTTACAATCTTAAATTAACAGGTACGTTAAGTTCGCTACCATCTAGCGCTACTAATTATAGTTATATGTTTATGCATGAAGATTATAATGCAAATCCTTTAAAGGGTACTCCAAGTAAGCCAGCCTCATTAACTAGTTATACAAATATATTTATGAATACTAAAGTTACAGTCAATTCAACATGGGATAGTTCTATAGCTAAGAAATCAAGTGGATATATTAATAGTTGTTCTGAAGGTGTGGCTGGATAAATAAAAAAACTCTCGTTGGACTGGTGTCCAACGAGAGTTTTTTGGGGTTATGTTATTTTATCCTAATTTGGTTTGCGGGGTAAGTTGAGCTCCTTCTTTGGAATAGGTATCAACTGCACGAGCGGCCTTCTTAGATAAGGCGATACATCCGGGGCCGGATACACAACCGCCTTCGCAGCACATAACTTCTAACATGTTGTTTTCACACCCTTTGGTGGCATAACGTTTGAGAAGTTTGATGTTCTCTTTGGTTAAGCCATCTATTTTTTCGGGGCGGAAATCTACTTTATCTTGGACCATATCGGCAACAGCACCGGCAACACCACCACTGATGGGGAATAAACGGCCTTGAGCATGAGAAATTTTGCCAAAAGGTATTTCTTCACATTCATCAACGTTAATGCCGGATGCAACAAGCATTGCTCCTAATTCTTCAAAAGTAAGAACATAGTCAACATTCGGGTCATATTCTGCTTCTGCTCTTTTGGCTAAGCAAGGACCTACAAATACAGCAATGCAATCGGGCATTTCTTTTTTCATCAGTTCCGCAGTATAATACATTGGTGTTTTGGTATCTGATACATAAGGTTTAATTTCCGGTATATGAACCTGAGCGGCTCTGAAGTATGCCGGACAGCAAGAAGTAGTCATAAACTTTTGTCCTTCTTCCATGCGTTCTATAAATTCGGCAGCTTCTTTTTGAGTAGTAATATCTGCACCAACCGCAACTTCAATAACCTCTGCAAAGCCGAATTTTTTGAGTGCTCCGGCTAAGCTGTTTAATGATCCGGGGAATTGTCCGGCAACAGCAGGAGCAAGCATGGCAACAACTTTTTTATCGGTTTCTTTGATTTTGCGCATGACATCTATCATTTGTGAGCGTTCTACGATTGCTCCAAACGGGCAAGACGCTAAGCATTTGCCACAAGAGATACATTTTTCGGTATCAATATGCTCTTTACCGAACTCGTCTTTGGTAATGGCTCCTACCGGACAAGCCTCTTCACAAGGAACAGGGATTTTAACTACGGAGTGGTAAGGGCATACTTCATAACATTTGCCACAGTTTACACACAAATCAGGATCTATATGTGCGCGCCCGTTAATAATGCTGATTGCTTGTTTGGGGCAATTTAAACGACACGGTTGGGCAAAACAACCACGACAAACATCGGTAATAACATATTGAGATTTTATGCAAGCGGAACAAGCAATATCAATAACAGATAATTTGTTTTTGGGAGCTGTATCACGTTTAAGGGCTTGTTCGCCGTATTCTTTAAGTGAAGTAAGTTCATCAGTTTCTTCTTCCGGACAATGCCCCAAACCTGCCATACAGCGGTATTTTAATACAGCACGATCTTTATAAACGCAACAACGACTGATTTCGCCGTCTTTAGGACGAAGATTGAGCGGAATTCGGTCGGCATCCGCAAATTTGTTTTCAAGATAACTTTCCGCCAACTTGATTAATATTTTGGTTCTCATTAAGTTGGCATTATTTTTGGGTATTAACATATTTATTTTATTCTCCAGATTTTTTATTCTTTGATTTTTTCTCTAATTTTAGCAACTACTTTTTCATAAGTTGCTTCTTCAATTAAGTCGTCATTTACATATACAAAAGGACCACGATTATATTTATTGGTAATGTCTTTGCAAAGCCCCATGCAGCGCTCTTCAATGATTTCAATTTTGTCGGCAATGTCTGAGGGAGCATTAAATTCTAATGATTGTATTTGGGCAGAACCCATTACAAAACAAGATGTTCCGACACAAATTCTGACTTTTATTTTTTCCATAATATAACTCCTTAATTAAATGTATCTGACACTAATCTCTTTTAAGTACTTATCTTGTAAGTTGCGGAATATTTTTTTGACAATGTTACGGCGAATTTCTAATTCCATCGGCAAGTTCGGATCTTGGTGTGCGATGTTTATTTTGGTGCCGACAACAAAGTCAATTTTATCACTTTCCAGCAACATTTTAGCCAAACGAGTGGCTCCGTTATTTTTATCTGTATCTATGCCTTCTTTTAGCATACGATATACATCAGTCAAGGTTAAAATTCCTTCCGTGACTAAATCTACACCTTCCATATTGGAACACATTGGAATTTTAAGGTCAAAAGAGGTTTTATCAATTTCGCACTTAAGACAAAGTTCTCTTTCTACAATATTTGCGGTTGTTCCGCCGCAAATTACGGTTTTGCCATCATAGTCAGCAACAAGTTCGGCAAATTCTTTATCGCGCTTTTCTTCAAACGGAGGACCGGTTAAAACCAAAAGTTTGCGTGGGCGACGGAAATATAAAACCACACAACTTATATCATCGCCGGCTTTATGATCAACTTCTTTGCTGATTGCTTCTTTAACAATGGCGTTAGCTAAATCGTGTGCAGAAATATGCGGATTTTTGCGAATCTGCTCTAAGGCAAAGTTTAAGCAACCTTGTCTTTGCCACCCCAAGGGATATTGTCTGTTGCCCAATCCGGCTTGGCTTACACCATCTGAAATCAGAATAATGCGATCTTCTTCTTGGTTGGTCATTTGAGAAATATTAATAGTTCGGTTTTTCCATTTGGCTGATGATATTTCCCGATAACGTATATTAACCGGTTTTCCGTTGCGAATTAACATAAACGGCGGATTATCCATTTCAAATACGCGAGTTTTTCCGTTGAGTTCCGTATCAACAACCGAAAAGGTTGCATAACTTATTTTTCTGATTTGGCATATAGGCAGTGCATCCATCATAATTTCTGATGAACGAGATAACTCCATATTGCTTTCTACGAACTTCATTGCCATACGCGTGGTCATGGAGGATAAAATATTGGCTTTTACACCACTGCCGAGACCATCGGAGAGGATTGAGATTATTCGGCGTTCTTCGGGAATTTTTTTGGAAAATATAGTGTCTCCAAAGCAATCTTCTCCGTGCTTTTGTCTTTGAGCCGTACCAATTTCAATGAATAATGAATCGTTCATAGGTTATGAGTTCCTATCAGTAGAATTGGTACGTATTTTTAATTCTGCGGCAGAAGTTTCATCAGCGGCATAATCTTTGGCAATAGAGCGCAAGAGAACTTCGGTCTCGGCCATGTGTTCGCCCAATGTGCAGGCAATTTGCTGTACTGTTGCTAGGTTCTTGTGGATAACCTCTTTAGCGCGAGCCGCTATTTGTTCTTTGTGTAATTCAACATTGGTTACATCATTAATGATCCCGCCGACACTTTGTTTATCATCAATGTTAAATACCACAACGTCAAACATTTTGTTTTCGTGACGAATGTGATCTTTATGAATATCTTGTCCGAGTTCTAAAGATGCGGAGAACAAATTGGTAAAGCTGATGAAATCTCTTAAGTTGGCTCCAACTAAATTATCATATTCATAAATATCAGAGTGTTCGTCATCATTCCAAAACATATCACGAAACAGCTCATTATATTCCATAATATTCAATTTAGAATCGGCTATGACTATAGGAGATGGAATACATCTGATTAGAGCGTTGGCTTTGCGTTGAGCTTGTTGTTTCATGTGAGAAACGCACATTTCAGGTTCTGCTTTGCCTTGTAAAAGAGCTTTAGCAAAATTACGACAAGTGTCATATCCGCAACCACCGCAATTAAGTTCATCTTTGCCGGATTGTTTGCCTATTTTGGTGAGAACCTTGCGTATTTCAGTTTCACTGAAGTCTTCCTCTTCTTGGTTTGGAACTTTGGGTGAGTATAACATTTCTATATTACGAGCAGGAGTTCTTTTGCCAGATTCGGCAGAAAAAGTACTGTGTTCCAATATTTCTAAACGCTTTTCAAGTCCGGCTTTTGATGATGTTGTACAAGGACCGGATACGCAACCGCCATAACAAGCCAAGCATTCTAAAAAGGTTGGCTGTGATATTTTGTCGGGATCAAGATGTGATAGCTCATCTTGAATACTGTATATTCCGGTCATTTGTGTCATGTATATTTTTTTATCTAATTTATATGCTTTTAAGGTTTCTATCATACCGCCTTCAATCGGGTAAAGATTCCCTTCTTCGGCTCTGTGCGGAACAAATACATCATAAACACCGGATTTGAGTTGTTTGGGGTCAATGCCTTCATCTTTCAGCCATTGGCGCAAATCGTTGAAAGTCAAAGCTATGCTTAAAAGATTAGGATTACGATCTGCTTCATATTTTTTGGCAATGCAGGGGCCGATAAAAATTGTCTCTATTTTGGTGCCGTAAGTTTCCTTAAGAAGTTTGCAGTGAGCGAGTAATGGAGAAGACAATTTTGTAAGGTGCGGAGTCAGTTGAGGAATATATTTGCTTATATATTCTACAACAGCCGGACATGCAGTAGAGATAAACAGTTTGTTTTCTTGTCTTTTTGCTGCAGTTTGGAGTAGTTGCACGGTTTGGGCAGTAACTTCTTGTGCGCCGAGAGCGGTTTCACTGACACCACGAATCCCTAACTTGCGAATGGCAGAGACTATTTGTTCAGGAGTATAATCAGGAAACTCCGTAATCCAAGAAGGAGCAAGCGAAACGTAAATTTCTTTACCGGATGAAACTAAAAACTTGGCCCGAGCTAAGTCATCACGAGGTTGTTTGGCTTTGGCCGGACATACTTGATAGCAAGTTCCGCAGGCTATACATAAGTCAGGTACAATCATTGCCGAATTGTCTTCTATCTTGATAGCTTTTACGGGGCAGCGGCGTACACATTTGTAGCAATCCTGACAATCGGTTTTTACGGTATGAAGTGGGTATTCACGCTCGGACATGATAGTTCTTTTCAAAATAGGTTATGAATTAATATAATGTTTTTCTAAAATATCAAGCAAAGTTCCGCTTTCTATATTATTGTATTCTGTTCCGTCAATATTGATGTTGGGACCTTTGGAGCAATTATTGCAACAACGTAATCCGCATAATTCAATAGTGGCATCAAGTTGGTGTTTGTCTATAAATTCTTGAATCGTTTGCAGATTTTTGGCGTTACCGCGGGCAAAACACGAACTACCCATACAAACTTTTATCTGAGACGGCATAATTACTCCTTATATTGATAGGCTTGATTATTATGTGAATTATATATCAAGCTTTCAAAAAATCAATAAATTGTTTGTTATATACCTTATTTATCAGAAACAACGGGTTCGGTGTTTTTGGTTTCAGTTGGTATAGAGGTATCAGTTTGCTTTTCTTCCGATTTTCGGGAACCTCGGAGATTGGTCAAAAATTGAGTTTCTATATTCATATATTGGTTAAACAGCCATCTTGATTGGAAAAGTACTAAAATTGATATGAATAACATGATCATTGTAACCCGAGCATCGTCAGTAAGGAATTGATGAATAGCGATGACAATGAAAAACATGATTACCAATAATCTGAAACTGGTAAGCAGGATTAACGGCAAGCGGTTTAATTTTTTAGATGTCCATAGCTTAAAATACAGTGCTGCGATTTTTTGATTGGATACAAAGAAGTTTTTGATGTTTTCACTCTCGTTGGTAATATGGCAAAAACCAAATTTGGTTTCAAGTTTGCGGAGCAAGTTTTGACGAGTTTCTTCTCGTTTGGTTGAGTGACTGAACTTGCATAATATGGCAGCCAGTTTTTCTTTGAAATAGATAGGGATTATGGTTTCCCAGCCAACAAGAGCTTTGAGAAACGGAGCCATAATTATTAAGGTTATGGCAGTAACTAAAATTCTGGCAGGTACGGAAGGGAGGTGTTCGTGTAT
Source organism: Alphaproteobacteria bacterium (assembly GCA_017457005.1). GTDB lineage: Bacteria > Pseudomonadota > Alphaproteobacteria > RF32 > CAG-239 > CAZU01. The sequence continues at coordinate 6,858 of JAFTII010000032.1, forward strand.
AAAGGGTTTGATAAAATAAGATGATACTCCTAAAATAGCCGACAAAATTATGGAAAATAAAATTAAGCGTAAAGAATAATTTTTAAATAACAATTTCCAACGGCGTTCTTCCATTTTGGTCTCATCTGCAAGAGATGTGTTTCTTTCTATATATTTACTCCAGTTAGCAGGAAGTGCTTTGGAAATTCTTTTGTAAACCGGATCGGCAGCCTTTATCATCATGGGTGTGAAAAATGTAGTAATTACGGAAACTGCTACAATTATAGGATAAACTTTGGCACTTAATACTCCTAAGCTCATACCTAATGAAGCAATAATAAATGCAAACTCACCAACTTGAGCTAAAGAAAAACCACCGGAAATTGAAGTCTTTAGATTTTGTCCCGAGAATAAAAAGCCGAAACATGAAAAAGCAACTTTACCGAAAACAACAATAAAAGTTATTACTAAGATTGGCCAAGCGTAAGTTATAAACATTGCCGGATCAACCATCATACCGACAGATACAAAAAATACTGCTCCAAAAAAGTCCTTTAGAGGTTTTAGTACGTTCTCAATCCGATGAAGGATTTCTGTATCAGCTAAGATAGAACCCATAATAAAAGCACCTAAAGCTGATGAAAAACCTGAATAAATAGCTAATAGTACCATTCCAAAACAGAGGCTGATGGTAAACAGCAAAAGCATTTCATCGTTTAAGAACGGAGAGATTTTTTTTAGTAGTGTCGGGACTAAGTATATACCGATTACAAAGCATAAAACCAAAAAACAAATTAGTTTGACGGTGCTGAGAGCTAGTTGCTCGCTATTAATGTTGCTGCTTAAAGCAATGGTAGGCAGTAATACCAAAAGTAAAATTCCAACGATATCTTCAACAACCAAAACTCCGAAAACCAGATCGGTAAATTTTTGTTTTTTTATGTTTAAGTCATCAAATGCTTTGATGATAATAGTCGTAGATGACATGGAAATCATACTGCCAAGGAAGAAACTGTCTATTACCGGCCAACCAAGCATAAGTCCGACATTGTATCCCAAAAAAAGCATAAATAAAATATTGGCCATGGCCGTTATCATTGCCGACTTGCCGACATTTATCATTTTGGTAAAGCTAAATTCCAAACCCAGACTAAATAATAGGAAGATTACTCCGATATCGGCCCATAAAACTAAATTTTCAGTATCTGAAATAGTGGGTAAAAAGTTAAAATGCGGTCCGACTAAAATACCTGCTAAGATATATCCGAGTACAATCGGTTGCTTCAATTTTTTAAATATTAAAGTTACGATAGCTGCATAAATGGTTATCAGAGTTAAATCTATCATTAAAGCATGTACGGAATGCATGTTTTTATCCTATAAATTTTGTTTGTTTGCGCTATTTTAATAAAAAAATATTAATTTATCTTAAAATTTGTAGTATTTTAAATTTATTTCGTTACAATTTTTATAATTTTGTATGGAGAATTAAAATAATGTCTGCAGAAACAACACCCAGAGGATTAAGAGCCATTATCAGCATTGTCGGTAGGTGTAATGCCGGAAAGTCATCTTTGATTAATGCCTTATGCGGACAACAGGTGGCTATTGTTTCATCTCAACTCGGGACAACTACCGATGCCGTTGCCAAGCCATACGAGTTGCTTCCGTTAGGGCCGGTAACTTTTTATGATACCGCAGGAATTGATGATGAAAGTAATCTTGGAGAACAACGTATTAAAGCCAGTAAAAATGTATTGGCAAAGTCAGATGTAACCCTTGTGGTCGTGGGCAAAGAAGGTTTACAGAGTGCTGATTATGATATTATAACGCAAATTCAAAAGATGAGAATTCCTTTTGTGGTGGTATTTAATAAGACAGATATTTGTTTGCCGAAGGATGAAGATAAATTTTGGCTTAAAAATCAGGGATATTCATATGTAGAAGTTTCTGCCGAAACAGGTGCAAATATTACTGAATTAAAAAATATTATAATTAATATGGTGCCGAAAGAACTTAAACAAGAACAATTATTGGCCGGTGATTTGTTTAAACGCGGTGATATAGTTGTTTTGGTAACACCAATAGATTATTCGGCTCCAAAGGGAAGATTAATATTGCCACAAGTTCAGGTATTGCGAGAAGTGTTAGATAAGGGAGCAAAAGGAATCGTCGTTCAGGAAGATGAGTTGGTTTCATTATTAAATGACTTAAAGACTGTTCCTGCTTTGATAATTGCAGATTCAAAAGTTATCAGAGGTGTAGCACAGATTGTACCAGCTGATGTTCCGTTAACAACGTTTTCTGTTCTTTTTGCCAGAAATAAGGGCGATATAAAGGTTATGTTTGAGGGAGCGCTGGTAATAGATAAATTACAAGACGGAGATAAAATCTTGATTGCAGAAGCGTGTTCTCATCATGTGCAAGATGATGATATCGGACGAGTGAAAATTCCTAATATGCTGAAAAAATATACAGGAAAAAGTTTAGAGTTTGACTTCTGTCAGGGAACGGATTTTCCTGATGATATAGAACAGTATGCGCTGGTGGTACACTGTGGAGCTTGTATGATAAATAGAGCAGAAATGTTACATCGTCTTAAAGAATGTACACGCCGTGGTGTTAAGATTTCTAATTACGGAACAGTGATTTCCAAAACTCAAGGTTTGTTAGATAGGGTATTAGAACCTCTCGGTTTGACTTAGTTTTGTCAATCTCTTAGCTTGATATTAATGATTTATCAGATATGGTAAGTTAGGAGAGTTGTTATGGAATATTTGATTTATTTTATCTGCTTTATGGTAGTTTAGAAGCTCTTTAGGAAGACCGTTGTGCGGATTGTTATTACGAGTGTATGTTTATAAGACTGTCAGGAGTAGTTAGTTTTAGTCCGAAAGTATCGGTATGAGTGAGTATTCAACTATTTTCTAAAGCTGATATTATTTGTTCGGTTACTTGTTTGGCATCTCCGTAGAGCATAAGAGTATTATCTGCAAAAAACAAAGGATTTTCAACACCTGAATATCCGCTTGCCAATGATCGTTTTACAAAAAATACAGTTTTTGCCTTTTCTACATCTAAGACCGGCATTCCATAAATCGGAGATGAAGAATCGGTTTTGGCAATAGGGTTGGTAATGTCATTGGCACCGATAACATAAGCAACATCCGCAGTTGCAAATTCTCGGTTAATATCCTCCATGGCAAAAACATTTTCATAAGGGACATTGGCTTCTGCCAACAAAACGTTCATGTGTCCCGGCATTCTTCCTGCTACAGGGTGGATGGCATATTTTACTTCGGCGTGGTAGCGATTTTGTAAAATATCAGCCATTTCTTTTAAGGCGTATTGAGCCTGTGCAACGGCCATCCCATATCCGGGAACGATAATGATTTTATTAGCGTTTTCCATGATAAAAGCAGCATCTTGAGGATTGCCGGTTTTGGCAAGTTTTTGTTCTATAGATTGTTTTTGAGCAGAATCAGAATTGTTTAATCCGCCCATAATGACGTTTAGCAAAGAGCGATTCATAGCTTTTACCATTATATAAGATAATATGGCTCCGCTGGCACCGACAATTGAACCGACGATAATTAATAATGTATTATTTAATGAAAAACCGATACCTACGGCAGCCCATCCGGAGTAAGAGTTTAGTATTGATATTATTACAGGCATATCCGCACCGCCTATAGGAAGCACAAGTAAAATACCTAAAATTACGGTTATTGCTGCAATCCAATAAAACAGATTAACCGAATGTGAGTGGATAAAAATTATGGTCATAGATAATATTAATAAACTCAGGATAAGGTTTAAGCTATGCTGAGCCTTAAATTTTATGGATTTTGCGGTAATTATTCCCTGAAGTTTTCCAAATGCAATCATGGAACCTGAAAAAGCAATTGCCCCGATAATTATACCGATACTGTTATCAATGCGTTTGTCAGAACCGGAAATAATTTCTGCTAAAGATATCAGAACAGCGGATAAGCCGCCAAATCCGTTGAAGACGGCAATTAATTGCGGAAGAGAAGTCATTTGTACTTTTGCGGCAATCTTGATTCCGGTAATTCCACCGATTATCATAATAGCTAAGGGTAATAATCTATCGTTAATTTGCGGTAGTGCAATAGTGGCGGTTATGGCAATTATCATACCGATAATTCCTAAAATATTTCCTTGTCTTGCGGTTTTTGGGGAGGCAAGGCCGCGAATCGCCATAATGAACATGATAGCAGAACAGATACTTGATAAAGATAAATACCAAGGCATTATTTTTTCTCCTTTTTCTTAAATAGAGAAAGCATGCGCTGAGATATTGCAAATCCGCCAAATATATTTATTGAGGCAAAAAATATGGCGCAAAGACTTAAAATTTTTGAAAAGCTAAGTTCTGAATTTCCGGCAGTAATCAATGCTCCGATGATAATTATTCCGGAAATTGCGTTAGAAACACTCATTAACGGAGAATGAAGAGCCGGAGTAACTCCCCAAACTACAAAATAACCGATAAAGCAAGATAAGCAAAATATAGTAAAAAGGGTCCAAAAATCCATTCTATTTATCCTTTAATAAGAGTTTTCCATCTTTACAGATACAGGTTGCGGAAATTATTTCATCATTAAAATCAAGTTTTAAGGTGCCATTCGGATAGATGAATTTGATAAAATTAAATATGTTTTGGGCAAATAAGTGGCTGGCAGAATTAGGAAGTTCGGTTATCAAATTTCCTCCTCCGAAAATTGTAAGATTATCAAATTCACTAATTTGATTGTTTATGCTTCCCTCAACATTACCTCCGCTTGATGAAGCCATATCAATAATTACCGAATGAGAAGGGAGTAATTTAAGCATTTTTTTATTTATAAGCAAAGGAGCTTTTTGTCCCGGAATTAAGGCGGAGGTTATAACGATATCTATTTGCGGTAATAGTTTCAAGATAGCATTTTCTTGTTGTGAATCCCTTTTTTTATTATTGGGAGTAGTGGAAATAAATTTTCCGCCCAGAGAAGATACTTGTTCTTGAACTTCAGGCCTGATATCTGAAGCAAAAACTACAGCTCCCAGGCGTTTGGCGGTGGCGATAGCTTGCAAACCGGCAACTCCTACACCCAAAATCAATACATTTGCCGGTGGAATTGTACCGGCGGCAGTCATCATCAGGGGTGCTATTTTAGGTAATAAGCCAAAAGCTTTTATAACGGCTTGGTAACCGGCAAGATTATTTTGGGAAGATAAAATGTCCATGTTTTGTGCGCGAGATATGCGGGGTATTCTTTCTAAAGCAAAGCATGTGATTTGTTTGGAAGCTAAGGATGGCGGGATGGCTTGCTTAAAATCTGCAATAACAGTTTGCAGTGGTTGAAATAATTTGATTTCTTCGGGTAAGGGAGAATTTATTTTGATAATGATATCGGCTCCGGATATGGTTTGCGAGGCGGTGGTTTTGATGGTTGCGCCGGCTGAGATGTAGTCATTATCGCAAAAACCGGCGAGTTTTCCGGCTTGGGTTTCAATTTGAACCTTAAATCCGCCATCAATGTATTTTTTTGTGATTTGCGGAGTGAGTGCAACTCTGGTTTCATGTGGTGTAATTTCTTTTAAAACAGCAATAATCATTTTTTATCTCATAAAAACTATTTTGATTAATATATAATCATTATTTACGAATTTTAACAAGCGTGAATTAACTTTATATAAAGCTAAAACAATTATTTTAGAAATGAATATTTTATAGGGATTTGATAATGGTGCAATTAATAAAGTTGTTAATAATCTTTTTTAAAATCGGGTTATTTACTTTTGGGGGCGGATATGCAATGTTGCCGCTTTTAAAAACAGAGATAGTTAATAAACATGGATTTTTAACTGAAGAAGAATTACTGGATTTGTATGCAATAGGACAATGTACTCCGGGGATTATTGCAATTAATATCGCCACTTTTATAGGATATAAACAAAAAGGGATTAAAGGAGCGATATTTGCAACTTTAGGTATGATATTGCCGTCTTTATTTATAATTACATTGATAGCAATGGTTTTGCGACAATATATACATAATCGTTATATGATCTATGCTTTTGATGGTATAAGAATTGGAGTTGTGGCTTTGATTGCTAATATTATTTATGAATTGTGGCAGAAAAATGTAAAATTTGTTTCTGACAAAATTATTTTTATTGGTGCAGTTCTGTTATTAGCGGTATTTAATTTGGGAGCAATATGGATAGTAATTATATCAGCGCTGGCAGCTTTGGTTTTGAGTGAGCTGAAAAGGATGAAACAAAAATGATTTACTTTTTATTGTTTTATGAATTTTTTAAGATCGGATTATTTGCTATTGGCGGAGGTTTGGTAACAGTTCCTTTTTTGTTTGATTTGGCAGATGAATATTCGTGGTACTCTGCTAAGGAATTAACAGATATGATTGCTATTTCGGAATCTACTCCCGGACCTATAGGGGTAAATATGGCGACTTTTGCCGGATTTTCTGTAGCCGGTGTTTGGGGTGGAATCATTGCGACATTAGGGTTGGTAACGCCGTCATTGATTGTGATAATTATTATTGCACGGTTGATGGATAAGTATAGTTGTAATATGCGTGTGCATAATATATTAGCCGGAATACGTCCGGCGGTGTTGGCTCTGATTTTGTTTGCCGGTATTGAAATTGCTAAAATATCAATTACTAATTTGTTATCAGGATTGGTATTGGCAATATTGGTGGTGTTGATCCGTTTTTGGAAAAAAAGTCCGATATTTTATTTATGTGTATCAGCGATTTTGGGAATCGTCTTGAAGTTGTAATGATTTATAGTATTTATCAACTTAGTTTAGTATTTACCAAGCACTATCCGGCCAAGAACCGTCATTGGTAACAGTAGTACCTCTAAACATTGCAGTATAACTATTTAAGTTTGAAGGCTTTGCGGGAGCTGTTCCTGATAGATTGCAATCGCGAAACATATTTTCAGCCTTTCCTAAACTTTTAGGTAAAGTCGGAACATTACCTGTCAAGCCGGTACAATCTGAAAACATTTGACGTGCATCGTATAAGACACTTGGTAAAGTCGGAATATTACCGGTCAAACCAGTACACCCTAAAAACATCCAATCACCATATTTTAATGTTGAAGGCAAAGAAGGAATGCTACCGGTTAAACCTGTACAGTTTTCAAACATTGAAGAACCTGTTGATAATTGTGGTGGTAAAGTTGGAATATTACCTGTTAAAGAATAACAATAGTAAAACATAAAACCAGCAGTTTTTATACTTGTAGGTAAAGCCGGAATACTACCAGTTAAAGAATTACAGTTGTAGAACATTCTATCCGCCTCAATTAATGTTTGGGGTAAAGCCGGAATGCTACCTTTTAAATTTCTACAATGCCTAAACATACTGTCTGCATATTTAATTTTTGTATTAGCAAGATTAGTGTTATTGAGAGTTCCTGATAGACTGACACAAGATTCAAACATTTCTGTAGCATCAACTAATGAAGATGGTAATGTAGGAATAGTTCCAGTTAAATGATTGCAACTATCAAACATCCTCATAGCATCTGTAATTGTTGAAGGAAGTTTGGGAATACTACCGGTTAATCCACTGCAACCGTAGAACATTAAAGTAGCATCTTTTAAGTTTGTAGGTAATGCGGGAATTGTACTTACAATAGTTGTTTTACTGGAAAATGCACTATTATAGCTTAAAACACTAGGTAAATTCAGACTTAACAGATGGGTTATATTTGCGTTAGTTGATGTAGATGTTGCAAAATGTTTTATCGTTCCGCTTAAAACAACATCAAAATCTCCTGTTCCTGAATAAGTATGAGAAACTGAAGTATTTCCATTATAACTTTCTACAGTTCCATCGCCCCAATCTACAGTAAAATTTCCGGAAGCATATCCTGATTTTCCTGTAGTTAGGTTTACAACTCCATTAGCCGCGGTAACATTATAGCGTAGCCCAATAACTCCATCTATCTTTGTACAAACTCCATTTTGCAAATAATAATCAAGCGAACATTTAGTTACTTTATACTTAACTGTACTATCTCCACAGCCGACGGTGCAATTAGTACAAGTGGCATTGGCAGGACAAGAAGTCAGTGTATAAGCCGAACAGTCGGTTGGTACACAGGTCTTTCCGACTTCACACTTGCTTGCACAGTCCTGCCAATAGCTATCGCAACCCAAA